>JAABTZ010000335.1 GCA_011389605.1 Desulfobacteraceae bacterium | reverse complement strand
TGGCTGAGAAAATAGACATCGGTTATCAGTTGTCAGTAGTGAGTTGTCAGTAGTGAGTTGTGAGTTAGAGCGACAGTTTCTCTGTAACAGGTTTAAACATATGATGATGGAATTTTTCAATGATTTTTGAAATTTTTGTTGGGTCAGGTGCTGTGGAGCCGGCTGTCATGTAAAGATCCTGGTTCATTTCAATCTGGATGGCAAAGCCGCCGCGCTCCATGAGCTGGCGGCCATAGTGAACTGTTATGTAGCCGCCCTGGTAAGGATTGTTTACGGCAACTGAAAAACCCGCGGTTTCAAGGCGGGATTTTATATAATCCATGATTTCAGGCGGGCAGCTGACAGGGCCGTGTCCCTGCCGCGGTCTGCCGTGGGTATCCCCGTTGTTGCTTATAATTATGTCTTTGCGCTTTTTTCCGGCATCAGGTGCGTCTGCCGGGCCGGTGCCGTTTAATGAGTGGCAGTCAAAAAGCATTTTAACTGACGGATCGGCAATGGCCCTGGCCAGTTTGTCATGGTAAGGAGCATAATAGGCGGCGATAAGCTGTTCCATGGACTGTTTGTCAGGATAAAAGCCCGGGAGGTAGATCTGCCGGCCCTTGTAGTCGGTTTCCGCCACTATGCCTTTGGGCCCGGTGCTGTCCGGGGCGCGGTTTAAATCCGCCACAAGCCGGCTCCACTCTGCCCTTAGAACGGTTTTTGCCGGCATGTCACCAAATATCTCAGCTGTGCCAAAGTCCTCGGCGTCTCTGATCTGCTCATCGGAAAGCGCCATCAGGGGCCTGATTTTTTCCGGCACCCGGGCCGAGCAGTGCGGAATGGAAATCACCACGGGATTGTTTTTGTTCTCAGTCATTTTATCCTCATCTACGAGTGCCATCATTTTTGCTTTACAAAAGTAAAACCAGGCTGGGCATTGATAAGTGCTTTTGTGTAGTCGGAGCCGGGATTGGTGATCAGGTCTTCGGCAGTGCCGGTTTCAACGATTTTTCCATTGTAGATAACTGCAATGCGGTCGCACAGAAAGCGTGCGGCGGCAAGATCATGGGTGATAAAAAGCAGGGTGACGTCCTGCTGCCTGCTGATATCGGCCAGAAGCTGGAAAATTGTAAAAGAAATGGTTGCATCAAGCATCGAGGTCGGCTCATCTGCTATTACAAACTCAGGAGAAAGCACCATGGCACGGGCAATGGCGGCACGCTGGCGCTGGCCGCCGCTTAACTGGTGCGGGTAGCGGGCAAAAAAGTCCTCTGCCGGAGTCAGGCCGGCCGCCTTAAGGGCCTGGGCGGCCTTTTCCCGGCGGGTATGGCTGTCTCCTGCATTGTGTATTATCAGGGGTTCTGCGACCGCGTCAAACACGGACATATACGGATTAAGCGATTGATAGGGATCCTGGGGGATGAGCTGGACCTTGCGGCGGAATTTTTTCAATTCCCGGCCTTTGAGCCGGGAGATGTCTTTTCCCTGAAACCTTATAAATCCCTCGTCTATGTTTTCAAGTTTTAAAATCAGCCTGCCGATGGTGGTTTTGCCCGAACCGCTTGCTCCCACAAGGCCGAAGACCTCGCCTTTTTTAATTTCCAGGCTTACCCCGTCAATGGCTGTAAGGGCAGGGGCTGCTCTGGTAAACAGGGAGCGGTCATCGCGATACACTTTTTTGAGCCCTGTGATTTCAATTATGGGGATATCCGCGGCTCCTGGATTTTTTTTGCTGGTATCTATTGTCTGCATAAGCTGCACAAAACATTATGTGTGGGTGTTATCTGCTGCCACTGCGCACTGCGGGAAAGGCAGGCCTCGGTGGCTTTGGGGCAGAGGCTGACATACCTGCAGAATTCTTCGGGCAGTGATTCCTCAGACTCGCACGATATTGCAGGAGCAAGGGTTTCCCGGACTTCAAAGACTCCGTCAAGGGTCAGATAAGAGGATAAAAGGGCCTGGGTGTAAGGGTGCAGGGGTGCTCCAAAGACTTCTTCTCTCCGGCCTTTTTCAACAAGCTTTCCCCGGTACATGACCATTATTTCATGGCATGCCTCGGCCACTACCCCGATGTCATGGGAAATGAAAATAACGGCGATATTCTGCTCTTTTTGAATTTCCTTGATTTTTTGTATGATCTGGTCCTGAACAATTACATCCAGGGCCGTGGTGGGCTCGTCGGCAATGATAAGGTCCGGGCTGCAGGCAAGGGCCATGGCGATAATGGCCCTTTGCTTCATGCCGCCGCTGTACTGGTGAGGGAAATCAAATATCCGGTCCCCGGGGATGTCTACAATTTCGTATAGCCGCTTTACCTCTTTTACGGCATCATCCCTGGAGATTTTTGAGTCATGAAGGCGTATGGCTTCCACTATCTGGTCTCCGATGCGCTGGACCGGGTTCCATGCGTTCATGGCCGCCTGGAAGATCATGGCAATCCGTTTCCAGCGGATGGCCTGCATCTGAGCATCCGTTAATGCAAGCAGGTCCATGCCGTCAAACATGATCTGCCCGCTTTTGAAAAACCCGTTTGAGGGCAGCAGTCTGAGCAGCCCCATGCCGATGGTGGTCTTGCCGCAGCCCGATTCGCCCACAATGCCAACGGATCTTCCGCGCTCAAGGGTAAAAGACATTTTGTCCACTGCAATGGCTGTTTCCTTTCGGGTTTTGTAGCCGATGCTCAGATTGTTAATTTCAAGAAGCGCCATTGTTTACCTTGTTCATTCCCAGATCGTTTTATATCCCATCAGGCCGGTAAAGGGCGGACACACAGGTCCGCGCCTACGACGTGATACGAGCCATTGCACAAAAAAAGCATATCTCCCACCTCCCAACTCCCACCTCCCAACTCACAACTCACAACTCACAACTGCCCTACAGCCCTTCCTCCCTCCGCAGTCTTGGATCAAGCACCTCCTCCATGGCCCGGCCTATGAGGTAAAACGAGAGTGTGATCAGGGAAATGCAGATGCCCGGGGGCAGCAGCCAGTATGGGGCCTGGAACATGTGGCCTGTTTTCCAGACCCACTGGAGCATCATGCCCCAGCTTACGGTGTTGGGATCCCCGAATCCCAGAAACGCCAGGGCGGCTTCGACTATGATGGCCGAAGTTACACGGAAGGTCATGTATAAAAAAGCCATGGGCAGCACGTTGGGCAGAATATGCCTGAAAATTACGCGCAAATGCGATGCCCCGGCAACCCTTGCCATGTCTATAAAAGGGCGCTGCTTAAGCGACAGGGTCTGGGCGCGGATTATCCGCGATACCCCGGGCCATCTAAACAGGGATATAAGCAGGACAATTATCCAGATGTTGAGCTGGCCGAAAAGCGATGCCAGCAAAAGTACCACCAGCAGTGAGGGCATGACCATGATCATGTCGGCAAAGCGCATGAGCACGGCATCTGTTATCCGGCCGGCATAACCGGCTATCATGCCGATAAGGGTTCCAAACACGATGCTTATAAACGCCGCAGATACCCCGACCATAAAAGCTATGCGCGCACCGGTAAGAAGCTGGCTTAAAAGATCCCGGCCCAGGTTGTCGGTGCCCAGCCAGTGACGGGCGCTTGGGCCGGTGGAACTTGAGATGGCCGGATCCACACCGGTCATTGGGTGATACATGGGGTCAAGCATGGGCGGAATATAGCTTAACACAGCCATTGCGCCAAAGCAGAAAAGCAGAAACAGGCCGAGGCGTCCCACGGGGTTTTCGCAGAAAAGAGCCCAGCCGTCGGCAAATCGCTGAAAATTATAGGAGCGCTGCGCCTTTGCAGGGCTTTGTTCTATTCTGCTTTGTCCGTGTTCGGCCATCAGTAGCGTATCCTGGGATCAAGGTAAGCATAAAGAACATCCACCACCACGTTTGCCACCAGCACCACCAGGGATATAAACAAAAAGGAGGCCAGTGCCAGGGGGTAGTCATTGTTGCTGACCGCAAAAATAAGCTCCCGTCCGATGCCCGGCCAGGAGAAAACCGTTTCGGTAAGCGCACCCCCCTTAATGGAAAATGCCAGGCTCAGGCCCACACTGGTAACAACCGGCAGGTAGGCATTCGGGGCGGCATGGCGGTTTCTGACCTGTTTTTCTGAAAGCCCCTTGGCCCGGGCTGTTAAAATATAGTCTT
>JAABTZ010000334.1 GCA_011389605.1 Desulfobacteraceae bacterium | reverse complement strand
TACCCCTTATTACTACCGGACCAGTGGACTGGATTTAAAGTTTGGTCCAGGGCAGCAGGCAGGCAGCACCATTGAACTCGGTCCCCGGATCCGGGAACTGCGAAACCGGCGCGGCATTTCCCAGACAGAACTGGCCCGGCAGGTGGGGGTGACGCCCAGTACTATCTCCCAGGTGGAAAGCAGCCAGATTTATCCCTCTATTCCCGCCCTGATCAAAATGGCCGAAATCCTTTGCGTGGAAATGAGTGCCTTTTTTCAGCAAGGCGGAAGCAGCCGCAAGCAGGTCATTTTTACGGAATCTGAAGCTGCCGTGTGCCACATGCCAGACATGCCCAAAGACAGCGTCTCGGCCAGACAGCTGACCCCCCTGGAAATGGACGCAAAAGCAGAGCCCATTATTATTGAAATTGCCGGAGGTGCCTGCCTGCCCTCGCATTTTTTCATCCAC
>JAABTZ010000333.1 GCA_011389605.1 Desulfobacteraceae bacterium | reverse complement strand
TTCATCCACAAGGGCGAGGAACTGGGATACGTTTTATCCGGCAGACTGGAGATGAAACTGGGAGCAGCATCCAGCACTGCACGAACCGGAGATCTGATCTACCTGAGATCAGAAATGCCGGCCCAGTGGAAAAATCCAGGTACTTCACCGGCCCGGCTGCTGTGGATCAAAATCACATAAGCCAGCCCGCGGTTTGCCCGGAAGCTGTTAGATCCAGCTGATGGTTCTTCGACGGCGGGGAGGAATGCGGCCATATCCATAAGCGGGATATCCCATGACCAGACATGCGTAGACCCTTCGGTGACGGGCAACTTGGACTTGTTTTCGCAAAAAGGGGGAAAACTTCAGGGCCAGTACCAGAAAGCCGATATAGCAGGTGCCCAGCCCGCGGACATGGGCGTCATTCATGATATTGGCGGCCGCAATATTGCAATTTTCACAATGAAACCGACCTTTTTTGGGGGCATGCGCCAAAATCAGCACCGGGGCGTTGTGCAAAATAAGATCCCGGCCATCCTGATCCACCTGCCGGAGATAATAAGGCATTGGCTCCATGTAGCGCGCTAGGTCATTTCCGGGCGCAATAAAGTTGAGCGCCCCGTAAACCCATTTGCCGGGCCATTTTGTAAACAAATTATATAATTTTCGCCCAATGCCAAACACGGTCTCTGAAACCGCACTCAAAACCCCCGGATCGGTAATAACCGTGTAAGCCACATCCTGCTTGTTGCTCGCAGTCGGGCTGAATGCGGACAGATCCAGAATATCTGCAATAACATCTTCAGGCACCGCGCCTTGCCGATACCGGCGGATACTTCTCCGGCCAAGGACCACTTCCCGGAATACCGCCGGATCAAGGCGATTTTTATCCACTTTCCGGACCTGCGAAAGATCCAGTCCCTCATGCACTATGGCGTCTTTTGGGCACACAGCCAGGCAATGGCCGCAAAAGCTGCACAACTGAGGCGCCGCAACTTCAGCAACTCCTTTGGTGTCCCGCCAGACACCGGCCACGCAATCCTTTACACAAAGCCCGCATGAATTGCATTTTTCTTCAATCTTTTTTATCTGCATTCCCTTAAACTCCATTTATATGCCAATATTGATGGGGCCGTAAAAAGTCCAATATCTGCGTTACGCGCGACTCCTCAAAATTTCACGTACGGCTAAGTACGCTGCATTTTTCGAAATCGCGCAAGCCTTGATCTTGAATTTTTATAACTATTCAGCCACCCGGCAGGGCGGACACGCAGGTCCGCCCCTACAATACGACTGGTCATCCGTAAGGGCGGACCTGCGTGTCCGCGCCCCTTGTTACACGGAAACGAAGAATGATGGGTTTTAAATCCACCCCCTGCACACTTTTTCGGGATTCATGCGTTGGTTTTAGCTGAATAGATTTTTTTTACAAAGCCGTCTAAAAAAAATTACCAGTTTGTCATGTCTGCATTCCTTTACAAAAACAACAGAAAAATATGCTTTGAAATCTTTTAAGCTGCTTGATGAAATCATGGTTTGAATTTAGATTAAAGGCAATTCTTTTGTGTCGTTTTAGCGCTCCCCTGGAAAAGGGGTTCTTTCTGGATCCGGAAAGGATCATGGCATGGCGGATGTTTCACGTCGGGACTTTTTAGCCGGGCTTTGCCGGGCATCACTATCCGCAGGAGTGATTTCAATGTCGTTTTGGAAGAAAGATTCGAAGGCTTCAGATGATGAGGGCAAAAAAGAAAAAAAGAAATCCGGTATTGGCCTTGCTCTTGGATCAGGCGGTGCCTCGGGGCTGGCACATATCCTTGTACTCGAAACCCTTGAAGAGCTTGGCTTAAAACCTGACTATATTGCCGGAAGCAGCATTGGAGCAATTATCGGGGCTTTTATCGCTTCAGGTCATGATTCAAAAGCCATCCGCAGCCTGGTCACCGATGTGATGCCCAGAGATTTTGGGACCTGGCTTGGATCTGTATTTAAAAAAGAAAAAATAAATCTGCTGGATCTTTTTGAGGTGAACCTGGATTCGGCCAGCCTGGTTGATCCGCAATTTTTATCGAATTTTTTTAAAGACCGACTGGGGAAAAACCGGTTTGAAGATCTTGAAATTCCCCTGTCAGTTACTGCAACTGATTTCTGGCAGCGTAAGCTGGTTGTTTTTGACAGCGGGCCTCTGATTGAACCTGTCATGGCAAGTGCTGCCCTGCCAGGGGTTTTTCCTCCTGTAAAGCATAAAGACCGGCTTCTTGTGGACGGCGGCATCATAAACCCTGTGCCATACGACCTGATCATCGATCAGTGCAATATCACCATTGCCGTTGATGTCACAGGAAACCGTAAACCTCCGGAAGACGGTTTTCCGGGATACATGGACCTGATTTTCAATACTTTTGATATAATGCAGGCAAACGTGATTCAAAGCATGCGCAGGGTAAAGGAGCCTGATATTTATCTCAAACCCCCTGTAACGGGTGTAAGAGTGCTTGATTTCCACAGGGCCGAAGAAATTTACAAACAGGCAGAGCCTGTAAAAGAAGAACTCAGGCGGAGACTGGAAAAGATATATAAAACCTGATAATCTTTATAAGAGCTGCTTAGCCTGGGACAGTGAGTTTTTTTTTGATAAAGAAGACCCATAAGCGCCCTGCCGCTGATCGGCGGCACGAAAATGCGGATTTTCTCGCTTAAGGAGCCTCCTGGAGCCTCAATTTACGCTCATAAACCCGCTTTTCCGCACCGCCGTCAGGACAACGAAGTGCAATTCCTTTAAAAGCCAAACAAATCTTACTAAAAATTGATACAGACAACCGGATTTTCTGGGAGCAATGCAAAAACCATGTGCTAAAAATTCAGAAATGTATGGATTGTGAAAAATTTCGCTGGCCTCCGGCTTCCTGTGCCCCCATTGTCTGGACCAGAAGTCCGAATGGGTGGAAATAAGCGGAAAAGGCCGTATCTACACATTTGCCGTGTATCACACGGCATTTCATCCCGGGTTCAATGAGGAAGTGCCCTCCACAGCATGGTGCTATTTTTACCCGCGGCCTTTGCCAGGTACAGGGCCTGATCTGCCTGGTCCACAAAATCATCGGGCATAAGGCCGGGCTCATATGAGGCAACTCCGATGCTCACCGTGACCTGAACCTTTTTCCCCGGCCGGGGGGCAAAGACCTGACCGCCAAAGGCCTTCCGGATGCGATCTGCCGCCTCCATGGCCTTATCTGGCGAAACCCCGGGCATAATCACTGCAAACTCTTCTCCACCGTAACGGCAGGCATAGTCTTTGTCCCGCACCTGTGCCCGGATAGCATCTCCCAGGCGGGTGAGGACCTGATCACCCTGGATATGTCCGTATTTATCATTGAAATGCTTAAAATCATCCACATCCAGCATCAGCAAAGACAATGGCTGGTCCATATTTCCCGCTTTCTGCATTTCCGGGCCGATCTGGGCACGGAAAAACCGGGAACTGTAAAGACCGCTCAGAGCGTCAGTAAAGGCAAGATCCATAGCCCGGCGTTCGTTGCCCATGGCTTCTTCCCTCTCCCGGCGCAGTACCCGGATGCGATCTGCCAGGGCAAAGGAAAGCAGGATAGCTTCCACCGCAGAGGCGGCCTGGTAGCTATGCAGCCGCAAAGATGTAAATTCCAGCACCCCGCTGTAGGTCAGGGCAAAAACCAGGGTGCCTGCG
>JAABTZ010000035.1 GCA_011389605.1 Desulfobacteraceae bacterium | reverse complement strand
AGATCTGCGCTACGCGCAATTTCTGAAGAATCTGAAGAATTTTACGTGCGGATCAGTACGCTGCATTCTTCGAAATTACCCAAACCTTGATTTTGAATTTATCCGGCGCCATGTGAAATCAGGCTTTTTACGAGAGCATCAATTCTTTATCAGGATTTTTCTATGGATAATCAGAAACAGACTTCAAGCCTGCCGGTATCCTTTATTGACCGGTTGTGGGATTTTTTTGCCTCCGTACGGCTTTCCGTGGTGCTGCTGCTCAGCCTGGCGGCAACTTCGATCATCGGCACGGTCATTCCCCAGAATGCGGCTGAATCCACATACGTTCGCAAATTCGGCCCTGACCTCTATTCAGTGCTTGATTCATTGAGCGTTTTTAACATGTACCAGTCCTGGTGGTTCAGACTCCTTTTATGCCTGCTTATTGTAAATCTGGTGGTCTGTTCCGTACGACGGCTTCGGGCTACCTGGAAGGTAATTTTTCCCAAAAAAACAAATTACAATCCTGACAGGTTCCGCAAGGCCGCCGACCGTATTAACTGGGAAATCAAAGACACCCCCCCGGAATCCGTCAAAAAAATCTGTGAAAATTACATGAACCGGCGCTACAGACATCTGAAAACCATGCAGGAGGATTCTGCATACTGGATCTTCGGAGAAAGGGGCCGATGGACAAGGCTTGGGGTCTACGGGGTTCATCTGAGCGTAATTCTTCTGGTGCTCGGGGGGCTTATCGGCTCACTGTTGGGATTTGAAGGCATGATGAACGTTCCTGAAGGTCAGGCACGGCAAACATTTTCTCTTCGCCACTCTGATAAGAGCATGAAGCTTGAGTTTGCAATCCGGTGCGATGAATTTACTGTATCGCACTACCCGTCGGGCAGGCCCAAAGAATACCGCTCAGATATCGCCATTATCGAAAACGACCAGGTAGTCAAAGAGCACAGACTCCGGGTAAATGAGCCCCTGCGATACCAGGGAATTAATATTTTCCAATCCTCTTACGGGCAGACAGCTGCAAGTTCATTTACAGTTGTGTTTACCGAAACCGAATCTGGCATGCGGTTTGAAAAAAATGCAGTTATGGGAGAACCGGTAAGCATGCCTGCAGGCCGCGGCAAACTGGTGGTGGAGGATTTTTCAAGCAATTTCGCCTTCCGCGGGCACAATGTCGGCCCGGCATTTCTGGCCCGGCTTGAACCAACATCCGGGGAATCGCGACCCGTGCTTCTGCCGGCAAACTATCCAAATTTTGACCGGATGCGGGGCGGTGATTTTGCCATTTCAGTTGAAAACGTGGAATACAGCTATTACACCGGCCTGCAGATAACCCGGGATCCTGGAGTTCCTCTGGTGTATGTCGGTTTTGCCCTGATGATTCTCGGCTGCTATGTGACCTTTTTTATGTTTCAAAAGAAAATCTGCATTGAAATCCGGGCCCAAAACAATGGGACCGGAATCTCGGTGTCGGGAATTTCCGGTCAGAAACGTCCCGGCCTCAAAGCCGATGTCAGGCGCCTTGCACAAAAACTGCAAAAACTAACCAAGCAACGCACGGATTTATAAGCACGTGCCAAACGGTCAAATAGCTTAGGACAAATTATGCCAAAAAGCGAAACCATCCTTACTATTGTAACCTTTATCTACGGCCTGGCCGTTATCTTTTATATGATTTCCTGGATTTTTAAAAAAGAACTGCCCGGCAAACTAGCAACAGGCTCAATGATAGCCGGGGCTGCCGGGAATACGGCCGGTTTTCTGCTGCGCTGGGTTGAATCCCACCAGATGGGATACGGATATGTTCCCCTGTCCAACCTCTACGAGTCACTGGTGTTTTTTGCCCTGTCGGTCTCCCTGATATATCTGTTTGTGGAATTCCGCTACAAGATGCGGTCCATAGGGGCTTTTGCATCTATTGTCCCTTTTCTGGTCATGGCCTATGCATCCCTGCCCTCGGTGGAAAGTTCGATTCAGCCCTTGATACCGGCTCTGCAGAGCAACTGGCTAATCGCCCATGTGATAACCTGCTTTCTGGGATATGCCGCTTTTGCCATTGCCTGCGGAATAAGCATAATGTATCTTATTCACTCAGCTTCCGGCGATACGGAAAAAGGACCTGTTTCAAGATTTCCCAATCCGGAAACAATGGACGAACTGACTCATCAGATGATCACATTCGGTTTTTTGCTCCTGTCAATAGGAATAATAACAGGTGCCATCTGGGCAGACCAGGCCTGGGGCCGGTACTGGGGGTGGGACCCCAAGGAGACCTGGTCTCTTGTTACCTGGCTGGTTTATGCCACCCTGCTTCATGCCAGGCTCATGCGCGGCTGGACAGGAAAGCGTATTGCCGTTCTTTCATGTATAGGATTTGCGGCAGTTCTTTTTACATACTTTGGTGTCAACTACCTGCCGGGACTGCACAGTTATCAATAAGCACAGGCAGACAAACCGGATGGTCATTCTATTTTTATTGACAATTTTTTCCAAACCCGGTATTGAAATTTTTTGCACCAAATCTGACGCTGTTGTAAAAAGTAAGTTTTTGAATGGCACCGTAAAAAGTTCAAAATCAAGACTTGGGCAATTTCGAAGAATGCAGCGTACTTAGCCGTACGTGAAATTTTTCAGAAATTGCGCGTAACGCAGATATTGGACTTTTTACGGTTCCATCAAATCTGCTGCATATGAATCATTGTATTATATAATATAAATTATTCGATGAACCCCAAACAGTTTTGACGGAGTCCCCATGAGCACACAAACGGACAACCAGACGGCCTCTGCCGGGAATCGATCCTCCGGCTGGGTGATATTTGTTTTTTTCCTTATCGGATTTGTAGCCAGCATCATTTCCGGGTGGGTCGCCTTTCCAAAACTGCTGTATTCCACCAAGCAACAGCCCATTGACTTCAACCACAGGGTCCATGTGGAACAAATGGGCGGACAGTGCGATTCCTGTCATTATTTCAGAAAAGACGGCAGTTTCGCCGGAGCTCCCACTCTCGAAGAATGCATAAGCTGTCATTCGTACCCCATGAGTGATGACCCCAACGAGATGAAATTCATCGAGGAATATGTCAACCAGGAAAAGGAAGTCCCCTGGCTTATCTATGCCCAGCAGCCACCCTGTGTGTTTTTCTCGCATGCAGCCCATGTAAAGGGAGCTGACATGCAGTGCCAGACATGCCACGGCGACATTGGAAGCTCAACATCCTTGCGCCAATACCAGGAAAACCGCATTACCGGCTACAGCCGCGACATCTGGGGACACAGCATGCTCCGCCTTGGGGAACCTGACCACGGCGGCCGTCACCAGAAAATGAACGACTGCGCCGAATGTCATCTGAAGCAAACCGGCAGCAAGGGAAACTGCTTTCAGTGCCATAAGTAAACCTTGAAATCAACACTTTCACAGAAGCCATGTGGATATATAGACAAGGGGTAGATTCATGAAAATTGATCGCAGATGTTTTTTGTCGCTCGTCGTAGGCGGAGCCGTTGGCACAACACTGACACCGGTACCATGGAAGCTCACAGACGACATCGCCATCTGGACTCAGAACTGGCCCTGGACGCCGGTGCCCGAGGACGGCCCGAACAAATACGTAAAATCAGTATGCACCCAGTGCCCCGGAGGATGCGGTATCGTAGCGCGTACCATCAAGAACCGGGCGATAAAGATCGAAGGCCAGCCTGATCATCCGGTTAACAACGGCAGTCTCTGCCCAAAGGCAATCTCGGCCACCCAGCATCTTTACGGCCCTTCCCGGATCCAGGAGCCCATGAAACGCGCCGGTGAACGAGGCCAGGGCAAGTGGGAAAAAATTTCCTGGGACGAAGCAATTGCAACGGTTTCAGAAAAACTTGCCGAACTGCGCACAAAGGGCAAACCCCATGAGGTGGCTTGCATTTCAGACACCGACAAAGGTTCTGTCGCCTATCTGCTCGACCGTTTTTTAAGAGCCTACGGCTCGCCTAATTTCATCCGTACGCCGACCTCACTTGATGCCCAGGAACTGAGTCTTTATCTTTCCTGCGGCCAGCAGGGTTCCATTGGCTATGACCTGAAAAATGCCGATTTTATCCTGAGCTTCGGCTGTGCCCTTATGGACGGCTGCGATGCCGCAGGACAGATCATGTCGGCATACGCGGGCTTTGACCAAAAGGTCCAACTGGTACAGATCGAGCCCAGGCTCTCAGACACTGCAGGCCGGGCTTCAAAATGGATAGCTGCAAAACCTGGTACTGAAGGGATACTCGCTTTAGGACTCGGTCATGTTATTGTAAGGGAAAACCTTTATAATAAGGATTTTGTGAACAATTTTTCAGCCGGATTTGAAGACTGGCAGGATGAATCAGGAACAGCTCACCCCGGCTATCGTTCAATGGTTAAAGATTATTCCCCTGACAAGGTTGCCGAGTTAACGGGTCTTTCCAGTCAGGCAATAGAGTCTTTGGCACGCTCCTTTGTCCGGGCGCGCCGACCCATAGCAGTAAGCGGTTACAACAGCACCGGATCCGGCAGCCTGGATCAGGCCCTGGCGATATTTGCGTTAAACGCCCTTGCCGGCAATATCCGGAAACCCGGCGGGATCACCTTTGTGGGCGAGCCTGACTATCTGAGCTGGACCGAGATGAAAATAGACAAAACCGCGTCTGCCGGAAATCAGCAACCCCGTGTTGATAATGCCGGATCCGGCAGCTATCCCCATGCGCGTTATCTTTTAAACCAGCTCCCCAGGGTTATAAAGGATGCAAAAGCCGATGCTCCGGTTCAGGCACTGCTGGTGGCCGGGGCCAACCCCCTTTACACCATGACTGATAATAAGGCTGCTGCAGAAGCTTTTGACCGGATTCCTTTTATTGTAAGTTTTTCCGCTTTCATGGATGAAACTGCAAAGCATGCCGATCTGCTTCTTCCCCATCCCCATTTCCTGGAATGCTACCAGGATGTGCCAACTCCCGCTGGCCTTCCTGAAACAGTAATCGGCCTGTCCCGGCCTGTTGTCAAAACCAGCTATGACGTCCGGCATACCGGAGACGTTGTTATACAAATTGCAAAAAGTTTTGGCGGCTTTATTGAAAATGCCTTTCCCTGGAAAGATTACGAAGATTTTCTGCAAAAAAGCCTTTCGGAAAAATGGAAGACCCTTGAAAAAAAGGGTTACTGGACAGAGGCAACGCCCCAGGACACCACCTGGAGTGAAGCTTTTCGCACTCCCTCCGGCAAGTTCGAATTTCTTCCCCGGGCAAAATTTGCCGGAACCGGCAGCGCGAAGGGTCAGGCCCTGGTTTTCGACAACCTGTCCCTTCCCGGTGATGCCAAAGAACTTCCCCTGATTCTTATACCGTATACTTCCGCACGAATTGCCCACGGGCCTGTTGCCAACACGCCTTTTATGACCAAAACCGTGGATGCCGGAGTTATAAGGAAAAATGACGTATTTGTGGAGATAAACCCCCGGACAGCCGAAGAATACGGTCTTTCCCAGGGCGATAGGGCAACTCTTAAAACCCCGGCAGGCCAGGCCCGTGTACGTGTAAACCTGTTTGAGGGAGTAATGCCCGGACTTGTTGCCATGCCCGCCGGTCTTGGAAGGACCGGATTCAGCGAATATATAGCCGGCAAAGGCGTCAATGTCTACAGCCTGATCCCAGGCGTGGAAGATCCCGGTTCAGGTCTGAACACGGCCTGGGGGGCCCGGGCAAGTCTTGCCAAAGCCTGATTTAGCAATCGTCTTTGACATATAACCCGATAAAGAGGTCTTTTGATGACACAACAACCCCAACACACCAAGACAAAACGATACGGGATGGTCATTGATCTGGACAAGTGCACCGGATGCGGTGCCTGCATGGTGGCCTGTTACGCGGAAAACAATGTGCCGTTTAAACAGGATGAAACCGACAAGCTGCTTAGTCTCAACTGGCTCCGGGTAATGAAAATCGACAATGGAAAGCAGTTTCCTGAAACTGAAATCTGCTATATCCCGATGCCGTGCATGCAGTGCGACGGGGAGCATATGCAAGGGCATTCACCCTGCGTTTCCGTTTGCCCGGCCGTTGCCACAGATTATGACTATCCCACCGGTATTGTCAGCCAGATCTACACCCGCTGCTTTGGCTGCAGGTACTGCATGGCAGCCTGCCCTTATCATGCCCGGAAATTTAACTGGTGGGATCCCAAGTGGCCGGCGGATATGAAAAACTATTTAAATCCAGACGTCTCTGCACGTATGCGGGGGGTGGTTGAAAAATGTTCGTTTTGCTTCCATCGGTATCAAAAGGCCAGGGATAAGGCATATGTGGAAGGCCGCAAGGAGCTTGGCGAACAGGATTACCAGACTGCATGCGCCCAGGCCTGCCCTGCCGGGGCCATCACTTTCGGTGATCTTAAAAATCCCGATCACCAGGTCTACCGCCTTAGCCGGGACAAAAACGCATTCCGCCTGCTGGAGAGGCTCAACACCAATCCAAAAGTCTATTACACGAGCACAAAAGACTGGGTCCACCGCTCTGCAGATAATTACCTGGAAGGCGAAAGTCCCGAACAGGTTCGAAAAGCCCGCAAGGCAGCGGCAACCCATTAATCCATGAAAACACCAAGGAGTTAACTGATCATGACGACACCAGCGATTCCCGAAGGTGTAGAGCGCTGCCCCACCCGACAATTTGCAGTGTGGCTGGCAGTGGTCGGCGTAGTCCTGCTGTGGGGAGTCTATGCCATGTTTTTAATATGGTACAAGGGATTAAACCAGACAGGCATGAATGATGCCTATGGATTTGCTTTGTGGATATGGGCGGATCTGGCGGTGATAGCCCTTGGCGGCGGGGCTTTTTTTTCCGGTTTCCTGGCTTATATCATCGGTAAAAAAGAACTGAAAAGCATAATAAACTACGCTGTAATAATTGGGTTTATCTGTTACAGCTCTGCTCTGCTTATTCTGGCCCTGGATATTGGTCAGCCTTTGCGGGGATGGTTTATCTTCTGGCATGCAAATGTGCATTCCATGCTCACCGAGGTTGCTTTCTGCCTGTCATGCTATTTTGCAGTGCTAACCATTGAATTTATCCCTCTTGTGCTGGAAAACCCCAAGCTCAACCGGATTCCGTTTCTACATCACTTAAGTCACAACCTGCATGAAGTAATGGCAGTGTTTGCCGCCACCGGCGTCTTTCTGTCGTTTTTCCACCAGGGATCCCTTGGTGGCGTTGCCGGTGTGCTATACGGCCGGCCCTTTGCCTATCGTGAAGGGCTGCTTATATGGCCCTGGACCTTTTTCCTGTTTACATGGTCTGCAGCTGCGGTTGGCCCCTGCTTTACCATGCTGGTCACCTGGATCACGGAAAAAGTCACAAAAAAGAAACTTGTTCGCCCCGAGACCTACCAGCTGCTGGCAAAAATATCAGGCTGGATGCTTTTGACCTACATCATTGCCAAAATTGCCGATACCTGGTA
This sequence comes from Desulfobacteraceae bacterium, assembly GCA_011389605.1. Lineage (GTDB taxonomy): Bacteria > Desulfobacterota > Desulfobacteria > Desulfobacterales > Desulfosalsimonadaceae > Desulfosalsimonas. Next base: position 4,921 of record JAABTZ010000035.1, on the reverse strand, counting down.
CTGGGCTGCGGTAACAGCGCCTAGCAAAGGTTTTGCACTTATGGATTTCTACTCCAACAATCCCATTTACGGGATCTGGATTTTAATTGCGGAGCTGGTGATATGCGGAGTGGTACCCGCCCTTATCCTGGTCTCTCAAAAAGGAAGGCAGAACAAAAACCTGCTTGTAACAGCTGCTGTTCTGGCAGTGCTTGGGATATGCATCAACCGCTGGGTTATGGTGCTGCAGGTAATGGCCGCCCCGCTGCTGCCCTTTCAGGACTGGTACATGTATATGCCTACCTGGCAGGAAGTGGCCACAACGATTCTGCCCGTGGCATACGGTTTAATCCTGATTTCCCTGGCATACCGGTACCTGCCGGTGTTCCCCCACGAAAAAGAACTTAACCCGGGCCGGTAGCAGCATCGCCCGGTAAAAGGAGGTTTTAATATGTTTCCTTTCGCGTTTGAATGGGTATGGGACATTTCCCACCTTGTTTTTATGGGGGGGCTCTGGTACGCCCTGAGCATCATTGGTATGGGAATGACTTACTGCATTATCAAATCAATTCTTGATACCGCGGCAGATAAGGAAGAAGGCAGCCACGGGCATCATTAGGGCTGCTTTTAAATAAAAGGCTCCTTTGTGGGGCTGCTGCAAAAAACGATTAAGCGCCACACACCCTGTTTGCTGCTTTTAAACTGCGTGTGGCGTTTTTTTATTTTCAACCTAAACTGAGCGTTTCAGACTTTTTTCGAGTGCATCAATTTTAAAGGATAACATCAATTTATATTTTAAAAATCATAAACCCTCCGGGATTTCCAATTTTACCGCATCTACTGCCTCAGATGCAGCCTCGCATAGTTGACTATAGCCAGTCTGCATCTTCCTTGTATCTGCGGCAAACTTGAAAATCGCTCAATTTAGGTTTTACCTTCCTATCATCGAGGCGCCGCCATGAATTACGTGATTCTCGGAAACGGTATCGCCGGTGTTACCGCCGCAGAAACTATCCGGCAGCTCGACGACCCCGGTCAAATAACCCTGATCTCAGATGAAACCTTTTCCCCTTACTGCCGTCCCATGATCAGCAACCTGCTTGAAGGGGCCGTGGATCTTTCCAGACTGCCTGTGCGTAGCGCGGATTTTTACGAAAAAAACCGGATCACCCCCATTCTCGGCACCCGCGCGGTATCACTGGACACAGACTCCCAAAGAGTAACCACAAAAGACGGCCAGACCCATTCATATGACCGTCTTCTGGTGGCCACCGGCGCAGACCCCCGCCCCATAGATGCACAGGGGCTGGATCTGGACGGCGTCTTTTTCATGCGCAACATTGAAAATGTGCAGCAGATGATAAACACCCTGGCAGATGTCAAACATGCCCTGGTGCTTGGGGGCGGCCTGGTGGGCTTTAAGGCTGCCTACAGCCTGCTGCGGCGAAACATTGCCGTAACCATGCTGATTGGCTCCGGATACCCCCTTTCCATGCAGGTGGACGAAACCGCCGGACAAATCATTCAGCAGGTGCTGGAGAAAAATGGTCTCACCGTGCGCACAGGGGTTTTTGTGACGGCTTTTGAAGGGAAAAAAAGGCTCCGGACAGCGCATCTGTCAGATGGCACAAGGTTTGACTGCGACATGTGTGTTATAGGCAAGGGGGTGTTTCCGGCCCACGGATTTGTGCCCGAAAAAAGCATAGATACTGATGCCGGAATCATGGTGGATGACAATATGCAAACCAGCGTCCCCGGAATCTACGCAGCCGGAGATGTGGCCGAACACATAGACATTGCCCGCCAGCAGCCCTGGGTCAACGCTATATGGCCCGAGGCCGTAGCCCAGGGCCGGGTGGCCGGATTTAACATGGCAGGCTACCCTGTTGCATACCGTGGAAGTCTTTCGCGAAACGTCATCCGCATTTTTGACACAGACTTAATGACAGCCGGCCGGGTCAGCCCCCGGGACACCGATGAGGCCTGCCGGTTTTTCTCTGCCTCCGATCCTGCACGGGGCACTTACCGCAAGCTGGTTTTCAAGGAGCAAATCCTTGTGGGTTTTGTAATGATCAACTGCATTGAGCAGGGAGGGGTTCTAACCTCTCTGATCCAGGGGCGCACGCCTGTTGACATTGCAGAACACAACCTGCTTGATCCCGGATTCAATGTCAGCCGGCTCATGGGCCGGCTGACACGATAAAATCAGGACAGACCCTGTTGATGTACTCATAAAAAGTCTGATTTAAGATTGGACAAGGAGAAAAGCTTATGAAACAGGTCATTGTTCATCCCGAGCGATGCGTGGGGTGCATGCAGTGCATGCTCGCCTGCGCGGCTTCCCATTCAAAAACCGGCACACTGATTTCGGCCATTTCCGAATCACCCCGGCCCAGACCGAGGATACACGTGGGTGCAGGGCTCTATGAGGAAGGATTTCCCAACCGGTGCCGTCACTGTGACCCAGCCCCGTGTCAGATGGCCTGCCTGCCCGGGGCCATTTACCGGCAGACCATTACTAATACAGTGCTAATTAACCCGGATATCTGCATTAACTGCGCATCATGTGCCATGGCCTGCCCCTACGGAGTGATCCGGTATCATGCCGATCCCCTGGCACCTGCGGCAAAGACCATCGCGGTTAAGTGCGACAACTGCATTGCCCGCCAGCACCGCGGCCAGATCCCTGCCTGCGTTGAGGTCTGCAAAACCGGTGCGCTCACCTTTGAGGAAATGGATGCAGCCATGAAGAAAAAAACCGACCAGGTGGCCCGCAGCATATGCGCAGAAGCGGTCCCGGCCGACAATGCCCCGGGTTTTTCGCTGCTAAACACGGTCAAAAGGGCTGAAAAAGAAATCAACCTGTTAAGATAAAGGGAGGACAGGACAATGACGCACCATCATACCTATACCATCACCAAAGACGGCCAGCTGCTGATCAAAAAAATGGAATCCGACCAGGTGGAAACCGTCTGGGACCGCCACGCGGCCCAGCAGCCCCAGTGCGGATTCTGCGATCTGGGCCTGAGCTGCCGGATCTGTGTGATGGGCCCGTGCCGGGTGGATCCGTTTGGCGAAGGGCCCCAGCAGGGGGTGTGCGGCGCAGACGCTGATATTATTGTGGCCCGCAACCTGTGCCGGATGATTGCCGCAGGAGCTGCCGCCCATTCCGATCACGGCCGGGACCTAGTGGAGGTACTGGCGGCAGTGGCTGAAAACAAGGCACCGGGATATGCAATCACGGACACGGAAAAACTAAACCGCGTGGCCGCGGAATACGGCATTGCCACAGACGGCAAAAAGCCTGAAGCAATTGCCGGAGAACTGGCTTATGCCATGCAGGAAGACTTCGGAACCCGCAAAAAGGAACTGGCACTGACTGCCCGGGCCCCTGAAAAAAGACAACAGCTTTGGCGCAAGCTCAATATCATGCCCAGAGGCATTGACCGGGAGACATCGGAGGCCATGCATCGCACCCACATGGGCGTTGACAACGGCTGGCAGAGCCTTTTGCTCCACAGCCTGCGAAACGCCTTGTCAGACGGCTGGGGCGGATCCATGATCGCAACGGAAGTCTCAGACATCCTGTTTGGCACGCCCAAGCCCGCCCCCACAAAGGTCAACGCCGGGGTGCTCAAGGCCGACCAGGTCAACGTAGTGGTCCACGGCCACAACCCCGTGGTTTCGGAAATGGTCATGGCCGCCTGCTCCGAGGCCGAAATGACAAAACTGGCCGAAGAAAAAGGCGCAAAAGGCATAAATCTCTGCGGCCTTTGCTGCACCGGAAACGAGCTTTTGATGCGCCACGGCATTCCCATGGCCGGAAATCATCTCATGACCGAGCTCATCATTGCCACGGGGGCTGTAGACATGATGATCGTGGATTATCAGTGCATCATGCCCGCGCTTTCCAAGGTGGCGGCCTGCTATCACACAAAAATGATCAGTACCAGCGACAAGGCCAGGTTTCCGGGCATGGAGCACGTGGAATTCCACCCGGATAACGCACAGAAAAAAGCCTATGACGTGGTTAAAGCCGCAATTGAAAATTTTGCCAACCGCGGCGAGGTTTATATCCCGGTGGAGCCCCTGGACGCGGTGGGCGGATTTTCCGTTGAAGCCGTGGTCAGTGCCCTGGGCGGAACGCCCGAGCCCCTGCTCGATGCCATAAAAGCTGGCAAAATTCGCGGGGCCGCAGGTATCGTGGGCTGCAACAACCCCAAAATCAAGCACGACTACGGCCACGTGACCCTGACAAAACGACTGATTGAAAACGATATCCTGGTGGTGGACACGGGATGTGCGGCCGTGGCCAATGCCAAGGCCGGATTCAAGGTGGCAGAGGCCATAGCTCATGCCGGTCCCGGGTTAAAGGAAGTGTGCGGGTCTTTGGAAATCCCGCCGGTTCTGCACTTCGGCTCGTGTGTGGACAACGTGCGCATCCTGGTGCTGGCAGCAGCCCTGGCCAACGAACTGGGAACCGATATCAGCGACCTGCCCCTGGCCGGGGCCGCACCAGAGTGGTACTCGGAGAAAGCCGTTTCCATCGGTGCCTATGTTGTAGCATCGGGAATATACACGATTCTGGGCCCCATGCCGCCCATTGCCGGCAGCATGAACGTGGTGGAACTTCTGACCACAGGTCTTCAGGAAGTGGTGGGCGCAACATTTGCCGTGGAGCCGGACCCGGAAAAGGCAGCCGTTCTAATCCGCGGCCACATTGAAAACCAGCGCCGGAATCTGGGACTGGATTCGGCAGAGGTCTAATGGCGGAAAACAGGCTTGATGGCTTTGTAAAAGGTTCAAGATCAAGGCTTGCGCGATTCCGAGGAATGCAGCGTACTTATTAGCTACATATGAAATTCTTCGGAAATCGCACGTAACACAGATATTGGACTTCTATGGAAATCATTTTTTTTGCGCTCTGACGAAATTGCACTTC
>JAABTZ010000034.1 GCA_011389605.1 Desulfobacteraceae bacterium | reverse complement strand
ATGTTTAAGGGATAGGCGAAATTAATTTTCGTGAAATGGTCGAGAACCTCCCAGAATTTGCCGTCCTTGCCCGAGGTTGCCGAAGTGAGCACAGAGTCGATAAGGCCGGTGTTCAGTGCGGAGTAGACTTCGCCCCAGGGCATGGACTGGGGGCTGCCCCCGGCCTTTCTGAGAAATTTGGCGCCGTTTTTGTCATAAGTCCTGGTTTTCAGTCCGTCGATGTCTTCTATGGAATCCACGCGGTCCTTGGTAAACAATCCGCTGGGTGGCCAGGGAGCCGCATACAGAAGTTTCTGGTTCCATCTCTGGCAGGCTTGCTGGTAATAGGGCAGGGCTGCTTCATAAAGCTTTCTTGCTTCTTCATAGGAGCTGACGATGCGCGGGTAAGTGCTCAGGCCGAATATTTCCTCGCTGCCCGAGACCACTCCCATCAAAATGTCTGACATGGGAACCGATGCATCGCCTACCGCTTTGAGCAGTTCCTCTCCCTTAAATCCCAGGCTGCCGCCGGAATGCACGGTAATCTTTATGTCGCCGCCCGTGTAGTCTTCCACCAATTCGCCGAATTCCGCGGCACCCTGGGTATGGAAGTTGGAGGCGGGGTAGATTGCGTTGAGATTCATTTTCAGACTTTGGGCATTTACCTGCGAGGCAAAAAAGAAGCCGAGGCCGAGCAGAACGGATAATATGAAAAATTTTTTGTACATGGGCACCTCCTTAACTAGTCGGATTAATTGAGCTAATTACATAAAAACGCTGTATTAAAGCTCGATCTTTGTTAACATGGATTTGAATTTAGCCAAAACTGCTTTTTTTGTAAAGCTCAAATATGGCCTTTAGGCTCAAAGATCTTTCATGACTCCTGCCAAAGAATGCTTTGCAAGGACTTGAATCTTTCCTGCTCCTTGATATTCATGTTTATGGCTTGTTCAACGGTAACTGACCTGAAGGTTATGCTGTCTCCGGGGATCACCTGGCCCAGTTTGGACAAATCCCCTGAAACCACGGTTGCGATCTTGGGATACCCGCCTGCGGTCTGCTCCCGCAAAAGAATTATGGGCTGCCCGTCGGCCGGGACCTGAATGTTGCCGGGTAAAATCGGCTCAGAAACTATTGTGCCGGGCGATTGGTGCGAGTGCTCAATCCGCGGGCCTTCCAGGCGAATGCCGCGCCTGTCGGCTCTTTGGGTCACGGTATATTGGCAAGTGAAAAGGCCCCGGCCCTTATCCCGGAACATATGTTCCTGGGGGCCGGCCACACAGTGCAGCTCGGTATCCTGGCCCATTTGCGGGATGAATTCTTCTGGAACCGTGTTTTTTGCAGGAAGTTTTTCCGCCTGTCCGGCAGGCAGAAAGTCGCCTTTCCTCAGGGCCCGGCCTTTAAGACCGCCCAGTGCGGCCTGGGAGTAGGTTGAACGGCTTCCCATGACCAGCGGCACTTCAAATCCACCGCCAACAGCCATATAGATACGACAGCCAAGGCTGACCTGGCCTATACGTAAAATATCGCCCGGCTCCACTTCAAATGCGCTCCATGCAGGCCTTTCCACACTGTTGTGCCTGATCCCGGCCCTGGCACCGGTCAGGGCCACCATGGCATTGCGCATCACAGCAAGTGTGCAGCCCCGTATTGTCATCTCCAGAACCGCAGATGACTGGCTGTTGCCTGCAAGGATGTTTGCCGCCCTTGCAGAATAGGAATCCATGGCCCCTGAAATGGGAACCCCCAGGGTCTGGTAGCCGTAACGCCCCAAATCCTGTATCGTGGTGAAAGCCCCGGGGTCTAAGACCAAAAAAGTATCATCACCCACGGCTTTGCTCCCCGGCCATGCGTTGAAATTCGTTGCTGCTTATTTTTTTGAATTTCAGCTTGTCTCCCGGCGCGTAGTAAGGTA
>JAABTZ010000033.1 GCA_011389605.1 Desulfobacteraceae bacterium | reverse complement strand
GGCGGGTTTTTGCCGGCATCAAAGAGCTGCAAAGGTGTTCTTCCTATTATACGCCATCCCCCGGGACTGGCCAGGGGATATATTCCCGTCTGGGAACCTGCTATGCCGACTGATCCGGCTGGCAGGAGTTTGCGGGGAGTATCAAGCCTGGGGGTGTGGAGACGCTGATCCAGCCCCCCCAGATAGGGAAATCCAGGAGCGAATCCAAGCATGTATATGAGATATTCGCTTCGGCAATGGATATCTATTACCTCCTGTACGGTCAGGTTGTTTAGCCGGGCCACGTCTTCAATGTCAGGTGCGTATTCCGGTTCGTAGCAAACAGGTATTTCCGCCGTGGATGATGATTGAATTGATTCGTCTTCTTGCTTTCCGCTGCAGCAGCCAAGAACGGCCTCCCTGAGGGTCTTTGTATCAAGCAGCACCGGATCATAAATAACCAGAAAAGACGAATAAGCCGTAACCACCTCGAGGACACCGTTTGTGAGACATTGCCGCAGTCGGTCCGCCACCAGCCGCGTCCAGGCGTTTAACTCCGGATCGATATTCTCGCCGAATTCCACCAGAAGTCCCCAGTCCGCACAATGGCTGATCCGCGGGTTGTTGATTTTCAAAGACATGAGCAAAAATTTCCTTGAAGCATCATTTCAGAAGTTCCTGCAAAGCAACCAGGCGGATATTGCTTTGCTCCAGGATATGTCCGATTGCTCGCACTGACTCCACCGCAGCCGGGCTGTCACCGTGTACGCAGAGGGTTTGGGCTTCTATGGTGACACTTTCACCGTCAGGAGTCAATGCAGTTCCGTCCCTGGCCATGGACAGGGCTCTTTTAGCGACTTGCTCCGGATCTTCAAGCACTGCTCCGGGCAGGTCTCTGGCCACCAGGGTGCCGTCCCGGTTGTAGGCCCTGTCAGGGAAAGCCTCTCTGGCCACCCGCAGTCCCAGCTCCTCGCAAATCCCGGCCATGACGTTTCCTTTAGGGCCAGACAGCGTGAGCAGAATCAGTTCGGGATCGGCCTTTTGTACCGCACGGGCAAGGGCCCCGCCCAGTTCTGGGTCTGCCAGGACTGCGTGATACAGGGCTCCGTGGGGTTTTACGTGCTGCATTTTAACGTTTTGGCTGCGGCAGAACGCCTGCAGTGCTCCCACCTGATACAAAATATAGCTTTCCAGATCGCCGGGGCTGCAATTCATTTCACGTCTGCCAAAGCCCATGAGATCAGGATATCCGGGATGTGCGCCCACACGAACTTTGAATTTTGAGGCCATCTTAACCGTGGCCTTCATCACTGCCGGATCACCGGCGTGCCAGCCGCAGGCCACGTTGGCCGAAGTTATATGGGGCATGACATCCCTGTCCAGACCTGCGGTGTATATCCCGAATCCTTCGCCAAGATCACAATTGACATCTATCTGCAAATCATCCTCCTTGGATTGCTCTTGTTGAATATTTACCATATCTTATCCCGCAGAAAATGCAATTGAAATCATGGGGCTTATTTCTGCGGGGCTTATCTTCCATCAGACTGTTTTGATGGGTTTAGCAAAAGACAGACTTTGGGAAAAAAGCCTGCCGCCGATGGTGGGGCACTGCCCCGGGAAAGGATAAACCAGCAAGAAAGCATGGTTTTTTCAACATTTACAGTTTGATTTTGTTATGAGATGCAGCTATAATTCCCTTAGCGGTTTTTCTTTTGCATCTTTTTTCATTGGCATAATTAAAATATCAAAGAAAGAAGAGAAGATCGCCCAATATAACTCATAATTTTGATGGTCCCGTAAAAAGTCTTGTTTTAGATAGGGCCGTAAAAAGTTCAAGATAAAGGCTTGCGCAATTTCGAAGAATGCTGAGTACTTAGCTGTACGTGAAATTCTTCAGAAATTGCGCGTAACGCAGATGTTGGACTTTTTACGGCTCCATCAATTTTGATGCTCTCGTAAAAAGTCGGTTTTAGACGGCTTTGTAAAAAGTTCAAGATCAAGGCTTGCGCGATTTTGAAGAATGCAGCGTACTTATCCGTACGTGAAATTCTGAAAAATCGCGCGTAACGCAGATATTGGACTTTTTACGAAGCCGTCAATTTTAAAGAATTATTTTTTTAGATTCCTTCAGCTGATAATTCCGGCAACGAAAGTGCCTGACAGCAGAAAGAGAGAACAAAATGTTTGAAAGACACTGGCATCGCCACTACGATTATGCAGCACCGACAAGCATTCGCTATCCTCATATAGCAGTTCAGGACCTGCTGCAAATTCCGGCCAACACACTTCCGGATAAAACTGCAATTTATTATGAGGGCAATGAAATCACTTTCCGGGATTATCGTGACATGGTATTTAGAATGGCCAATGCACTGTCTGCAGTCGGGGTGGAAAAAGGCGATCGGGTTGGAATCCAGCTGCCAAACTGCCCTCAGTATCTTATCGCATATTACGCTACGCTTTCGCTGGGGGCAATAGTTGTCAACCTGAATCCTGCCTACACACAGGAAGAGCTTTCAATGATCGCGGATAACACCGGGCTGTCCACTCTTTTTTCCCTGGATGAAAATGCACCACTCATAAGAAAGATTTGCCGTGAAGTATCCTCGCTGTCCAGAATAATTCTTACAAACCGCATGGATTATGCGGGGCAAAGTAAAAAAAAGGACAACCCGGAAACCGGTCCCGGATGGTATTTTTTTACAACCCTGCTTGAAAACTGCAGTGATACAAAAAAACCGCGGGTGCAGGTAGACACTGAAGATCCGGCTGTTATTCAGTTTACCGGGGGTACAACCGGAATACCCAAAGGGGTTGTTTTGACCCACGCCAATCTGGTGGCAGCCGTTATGCAGACTTCACCGCGCATGCAGCCGATTCTGCAGTTCATTGCACCTGAACGCCGGTCTGCGCTTATAATCATACCGCTTTACCACATCTATGGCAACCTGATTGCCAACTGGTCTCTTTTTAACGCCATGACAATGGTCCTGGTGCCGCGCTTTAACATGGATGAACTTATAGATCTGCTTTTGAAAATCGAGGAAATAACCTATTTTCCGGCTGTCTACACCATGCTTTCCGCAATCACCAATCATTCCCGAATCGGGGAAGTCGATTTGGGAAAGAAGATTAAAATAATTAATCTGGGGGCGGCCCCTACACCAGTGGAACTTATCGAAAGAATTCGAGACATGGGTATTTTCATAACCGAGGGCTGGGGAATGACTGAGACAGCCGGAATTGGAGTGGTCAACCCCATCCTTGGAAAAAACAAACCCGGCAGTATAGGCATACCTGCACCTGACAACGACATTCGCATTGTGGATATCAATGATGGTGTAACCGATGTCCCGTATGGACAGTCCGGAGAATTGCTTATAAAGGGGCCTTCAGTCATGAAACGATACTGGAACAACCCTGAAGAAACCTCTAACCAGCTGGTTGACGGATGGCTTTATACCGGCGATATCGTAGTACAGGACGAAGACGGATTTCTTTTTATAGTTGATCGCAAAAAAGACATGATCATAGCCGGCGGCTTCAATATCTACCCGCGCGAAGTTGACGAAGTTCTGTATCGTCACCCTAAGGTCAAAGATGCTGTAACCGCCGGGATTCCGGATCCATACAGGGGCGAAACCGTAAAGGCTTTTGTCGTGCCGGTGGAAGGGCAAAAGGTCTCAGCAGAAGAGATAATAGCTTTTTGCAGAGAAAAGCTGACCGCATACAAGGTACCAAAAGAAGTTGAATTCAGAACGGAGCTGCCCCAGACAGCAGCGGGTAAAATCCTTCGCAGGATTTTAAGGGAAGAGGAAGTTGAAAAACGCCAACACAGCGAAGATTAAAAACAGACAGCAAAAAGGCGAACGCGACAAAAGCGGTTCGCCTTTTTGGTCTGATTTATACCCATACTATAAAAATAATTTCAAACGGACGCCTGTTCAGGAACTTTTCCTTCAGCCTCTTCAGCCTTCATTTTCCTGCTCTGCAGCCATGCTATTGCAACAAGAACTACTGATACGGCAAAGCCGAATATGGTAAAAGTCAACTCGGGAATGGCAAGCGCGAAACCGGCTGCAACAAAAGGCGCCTGCGACCATTTCTTCACCCTGCCAACCCCAAGCAGGTATCCTTCAAAGCCTGCTGAAATCAACACTATGCCCAGTATAACCGAGGGCAGGACATACATCAGGTGGCTCAGGTTGCCCTGCAGGACAAGCGCCGGCTGAAAAATAAAAAACAGGGGTATGAAATATATCACAACCCCAAGGCGCATTGCAGTAAAACAGGTTTTCATAGGGGAGGACCCAGAAATTGCTGCCGCCAGAAATGCCGCAGTGCCCACAGGCGGGGTAATGACGGAAAGCATGGCATAATAGACAATAAAAAGGTGAACGGCAATAACATCTAACCCGCCGATTTTGATAATTGCAGGCGCCATGGTTACCGCAAGAAATATATAAGCGACAATGGCAAGTCCGGCCATTCCCATTATAAAGCATGCCCCGACGCCGAAAAGAAGCACGAGGTACAAATTGCCTCCGCCCAGTGTGATAAGCCCGGATGTAACCGACCCTGTAACCCCGGTAATGGTGAGTCCACTTACCACGAAAGCAATTGGCAGGATAATTGCCGATGTCTGGGTGATCAGGTATCCGATTTCTCTGATGGTCATGAACAGTTTTCGCGGCGTCATCCAGGTTGCCCTGTTAAAACAGGAAAGCACCAGCATAAGCACACAGGCATACCAGGGAGCATAAAATTCCCATCGCATATAGAGAAGGCCCCAGACAAGAAAAACCAGCACAGAAAGAAAAGGCCAGCCTTTGGCCATCACATCCCTGATCCGCGGAACTTCATCTTTTGACATTCCAACCAGCCCTGTCCTGGCGGCAAATCCGTCAACCTGCAGCAAAAGACCCATATAGAAAAGAAAAGAAGGAAGAATGGCGGCAATCAGGACCACACGGTATTCTACGCCTACGGTGACAGCCATGACAAAGGCGATTGCTCCCATAACAGGGGGCATCAGCACACCGCCGGTTGATGCGCATGCCTCGATTGCGCCTGCATAATGGGCCGGATATCCTGCTTTTTTCATCGTCCTTATGGTAATTGAACCGGTACCGGCAATATTGGAGAAAACGCTGCCGCTGAGGCTTCCGAAAAATCCGCTGGCTACAACGGAAACCTTTGCCGGCCCGCCGCGGAACCTTCCGAATAGTGAATTTGCAAGGTCTATAAAAAAATCCCCGGCACCCGTGGCGATCAATACTCCTGCAAAAACGAGAAAACCCAATATTATTTCGGAAACAATCTTGGTGGTAATCCCCATCATCCCTTCGGATCTGAAAACCCCCATCTCAATTGTCCTGGTAAAAGAATATGGCATTCCTTCGAGCATGGCGGGGAACTTGTCTGCGACCGTCGGATACAGCCCTATGAAAAGGATAACAAAAAATAAAGGCCATCCTGCCACGCGACGGGCGGCTTCCATCATCATAAGCCACATCACGATGCCAAGGGGAACATTTGTCCAGCCTATTATTACAATGTCTCTGGCATTTGTAAAAAAATAAACACATATTACAAGTGCTACAGCAGCAAGTACCAGGTCGTACCATGGAGGAGCACCTGATGATTGTTTCCGTGCAGGCAGGGCAATGTATACTGCCGGGGTAAAAATTCCGATAAAAAGCCAGTAATATTCAGCCTGAAGCAATGTTCTTCCGCGGAAAGAAAAAGAAAAAATGGCCAAAACGGCAAGTATTATCCCGAGGATGGAAAGCGTCATAAAAAGGATACTCTGCCAGCTGGTCAATTTGCCGAGACGCAAACTTTCACCGTCGGCTTTTACCGCTGCACCGGCTTTCGGTTTTGATTTGCCAGGATCTGTCTTCTGCTGCATTTAGCCTCCGCAATCGGCCTTTATCATTATATTTTGTTGAGACTTTTTGACCTTTCCAAAACCGTTCTCAGGTTTTAAAAAATCTATGCATATGCGGGGCAGACCCGTTTGAAAAATCATACCCCGCATATGCATAACCCTGATAATTAATTCACAATCTTTAAACTTTTAAAGCCTTGTTTTAAAGATGGGAAGACCTTTTGTATGCTTTGCAATAATTTCCAGAAACTCCTCGTTTTCCCAGTGCTTTTCCACGCCCTTTTCCTCGACTTCTTTTAAGGCTTTCTTTCTTGCTTCAAGCCATTTACGTTCCTTTTCAATGGCTTCATTGTTCCACTTGTCGTCTTCTTCCGTCCACTCTCCGATTTCCCTGAGATACTTAACGGTGCCTTCATGGACGGGAAAAGCACAGTAATCAAGGAACTCGCTAAAGTACTCTATTGACATTCTCGGGCAAAGAGCATGGGAATCCTTGTATTCATCAAAGTTTTCATGAAGCCATTTGGCAATGTTGTAAACCGTATCTTCATCCATATCTCCGTGTGTCCAGTAGAGAAAATTTGACGTCAAACCGTCCACACCAATTGCAGGGGAAACGCCTATGTCAATTGTACTGGGAATATGTGTGGGTCTGTATTTAAGCCATCCTTCCCAACCCTCCTTATCGTCTAAGGGCTGGCCCAGAAAACGTATTCCCCTGGGATGGCCTTCCATTTCTGCTAAAACCGAGCTTATAGGCGCCACCCATGCCACGTCGGCCCTGCCGTCTGTTACTGACCGGCAGTTTTCCGGATAGCTGCCTGCGGGAACAAATGTCCAGTTTTCTTCAGCCTCTTCAGGCGTCCAGCCCAGAAAAGCCGGAAGTGCTTTTTTAACGGCAAGCATCATTGTAGGGGCCTGGGAGGACACTGAAACTTTCACGCCTTTTTGTTTCAAATCGTAAATTGTTTCAAATTCAGAATCACCCCTGACCACGAACAACCAGGGAGTATCGTTGTGATGCCAGACAATTCTTGTGGGTTCTCCCTTCAGGGATGAATAGGCGTCTATACCCTCCTTTGAAAAGCGCGCATCAGCGGTTGAAATCGAGGCAAGCTCGAATTCCTTTTCTATCGCCAGGCGGGTATAACGACCCGGTTCGCTGTCTTCAGGTATAACTCTCACGATCGCTCCTGTATCCTCCTGAAACAGTGGTGCCCATGCATTGCTGGATGCAAAGCTGGCGCTTGCGGTTGCCGGTGTGGCAATGCGAAAAAACCGCGGCCATTCAAATTCTTTTTCCTGTGCAAACCCTGCTGGGCTGAGTACCAGCCCGATAACAATAAGAAAGCTTACAACAGTGCCGACCAAAACATTTCTTTTCATAACATCCTCCTGTTGGTGTGAATAGGGGTTTTTTCCCTCAAATTTTTTAAAGGTTCTTACCTTAATGATAAGGGAATTGCATGTAAAGTATATGTAATTATTTTGTTTTAATGTTATCTTACTTAAGAGTTTTAAGCGTTGATGGAACCGTAAAAAGTCCAATATCTGCGTTACGCGCAATTTCTCAGAATTTCACGTACAGCTAAGTACGCTGCATTCTTCGAAATTGCGCAAGCCTTGATCTTGAACTTTTTACGGCCCCATCTGAAAATCGACTTTTTACGAGAGTGTCAAGCGTTAAGTGCTAAGTAAAGATATAAAAATCAAGAAGTTAAGGCAGCTTGCATCCCAAAAGCTCTGAATTGAAAGAATATTCAATAAAAACAAGCTGTTGTGAGAGAACTTTTGACTGCCAAATTATCTTAATATGGGTAAAAACATCTTTTTTAAATCTTACAACTGCAGGCAGAAATATCATGAAAGAAAAACTTATTGAAAAAACCAATATGACAAACAAGGCCATCCTGGAAATCCACGACTCCTCCCGGGCAATTATCGGAGACCGGATGCTGGTGGTTCTCACTGTCAGGGTAAGCATTCCCGTGGCAAGTCTTTATGACAAAGAGAAAAAAGAGGATCTGCCGCCACCAGAAGAACTAAAAAACCTCTTGGGAGACCCGGTTGTATGGGAGCACACCAGTGAACGCAAATTCATTGACAAGCTGGAAAAGCAAGAGGTATTTTCAGGCCTGCTCGCGGACTTTGACAAAAACATCCGGCATTATCTCATGCACCCTGCATTTCCGGTAAAATACATTCTCAAGCAGTTCAGGGAAAAAACCAGGCAAAGCACATGGTATAATCTAAGCTAATGGCAAGAGCCTCTTTATTTTTTCCCGGATTTTGCCGGCACGACCAGCACGGGTATTGCTGACTTGCGCAAAACGCCCTTGACAGTGGAGCCAACGGAATTTCCACCCAGAAACCCCTTGCGGCTGCCAAGGACGATGAGATCAGCATTGTTGGCAATGGACTGCTCAATAATGGTCCCCGCGACATCACCACCGGCGACCACAACGTCCCTCCATGGGAAATTGCAGGTGGCCGCGTCCATTCCTGCCTCCTCACAATACTGCTCCATGACCCTGCTGGTGAGTTTATCCGAGGACATTTTCCCTATCAGGGCCTGATGAGCATCCTGTTCATGCTCCAGTTTCAAGGCCTCCCATTTTTCCTCTCCCAGCACGGTTTTGAAATGTTCCTCGACCTGGCCAGGCACGTCTCTGTCAATGATGTGGAGCAGCACCAGCTCCGCCTGGTGCTGGGTGGCCATGGCAATGGAGGCTTCCAGGGCCGGCCGGCAGTTCTCTGAAAGATTGGTGGAAAAAAGCAGTGATTTGATTGGCTTAAACATTAGATACCTCCCCGGAATGTGGTGAATTTTTCTTTTTATATAAATTTTATATAAAAATGTTGAGCTTGTAAAAAGTCGGTTTTCAGATGGCGCCGTAAAAGGTTCAAGATCAAGGCTTGCGCGATTCCGAAAAATGCAGTGTACCTAGCCGTACGTGAAATTTTGAGGAATCGCGCGTAACGCAGATATTGTACTTTTTGCGGTGCCATATAAAATGTTATGCATGAATCCACACAGGTGTCAACCGGAAAACTGCCTTTGCGGTCAGTCTCCAAGGTCCTGACGCTGCAGATTCCACTGCCTCAGCCACCCGGCCAGGTTTTCAACAGGCATTGGTCTTGCTATAAAATAACCCTGGGCCATCCTGCAGCCGGTTTGCCGGAGAAAATCCCAGTCATCCCGGTCTTCCACACCTTCTGCCACCAGGTCCATGCCCAGCTGCCTGGCCAGATCAAGGCTGGCGTAATATATTGCCATCAGGGTCGGGTTGCCGCAACAGGCTCCGTGGACAAACCCGCGATCCACCTTGAGCTCAGTAAACGGAATGTCTCGCAGCTGGGAAAAGGTTGAATTGCCCGTGCCGAAATCGTCAATGGAAAGTGAAAATCCCTTAAGGCGCAAACGTGTCAAGATTTCTAAAGATGACAGGCTGTTTTGCATCAAGCGGGTCTCAGTCACTTCCAGGATAAGCTGTTCAGGGGCCAGGCCCGCTGCAGCTGTCTGACCTGCCACAAAATCCGGGAAATCCAGGGATTTCAGGTTATCCATGGATACGTTGACAGACATTTTCAAAAACAGGCCCTGATCATTCCATTGCCTGGCCTGTCCCAGGGCTTCTGTAAGCACAAGGCGGGTAAGTTCGTCCATTAGATCATTTTCTTCGGCCACGGATATGAACTGATCCGGAAAAGCCATCCCGTCTTTGGGGTGCTGCCAGCGGACCAGGGCTTCAACCCCAACCGGCCGGCCCGTAATAAGCTCCACCTTTGGCTGATAATAAAGGATAAGCTCCCGGTTTTCAATGCCGCTGCGGACTTCATCCGGGCTGTAAATTTTGCTTATACTTTTTTTGATCACGCCATTGACCGAAGGAGTCCATTTTCCAATCAATTTTTCCAGGGCCCTGTGATCAAAAGGCTTTTGAAGGCGACCTAAAAAACGGATCCCGTGGGCAAGCACCACCCTTTCTGCTGTTTCCAGAACCCGGTCTTCCACGCCGCTTATAAGAATTAGACTTCCCTTGTAGTTGCGGTCCACGAGTTTGCGAACAAATGCCACCCCGTCCATTTCCGGCATGTTTAGATCGCACAGAATCAAATCCGGAGCGCCTACAGGCAAATCCACGATCTCCAGGGCCTTTTTCCCGCTTTCAGCCGCTGTAACACGGGTGTATTTAAGCCGGAAAAGCATCCGGGAAAGAAGGCCGCGAATGAAAGGATCATCATCGAGAATCAAAATGCGGATGGTTGAAATTTCCATAAATACAGTCCTGCCTGCCCTTAATTCTTCTGAAAAGCCATTGGGGTTGTCTGACTCATTTTCCTGCAGCATAAGGCCTGCAGCTCAACATACGGCTTTTTTAAAATCAGCCGGGATAAAACATACAAAATTAATTGCTTTTCCGCAAATACCAAAGCCTGATTACGGCAATTTTGACAAACTCATAAAAAGTCGCTTTTAGATGGCTTTGTAAAAGTTCAAGATCAAGGCTTGCGCGATTCCGAAGAATACAGAGTATTTAGCCGTACGTGAAATTCTTCAGAAATTGCGCGTACCGCAGATATTGGACTTTTTACGAAGCCGTCAATTTTGATTAAAAAAAACCGTTTTAAGGAATAAATACATCAATCGAAAAAGCTGGAC
>JAABTZ010000332.1 GCA_011389605.1 Desulfobacteraceae bacterium | reverse complement strand
GGAACTTTTTTTGCAGCCTATGCCGGTACCGTGATATTTCTGCTTTATTTGACCGGTATTGCAGTGGCCATTTTAACAGGCCGGCTGTTTCGAAGCTTTCTTCTCAGGGGAGAAGATGCCCCCTTTGTCATGGAGCTTCCGCCCTACAGGATGCCCATGTTAAAAAGTGTTTTGATTCATATGTGGGACCGGGCCAAGATGTTTTTGAAAAAAATGGGCGGCATTATTCTGGTTGGTTCAATATTGATTTGGGTTTTATCATCTTATCCCAAAAATATTAATTATGATATTGACTACCAGGCCCATATACAGGTCGTAAAACAGCAGTATGGGCTTCAAATATCAGCTGCCGGCAGCCAGGAGGCCCAAAGCCTGGAAGCACGGAAACAGGAGCAGATCGACAAGCTGATGCGGCAGAAACAAGTTGAGCATGCCGAGAAATCCTACCTCGGCCGCATCGGCCATCTGATGAGTCCTGTGTTTGAACCAATCGGTATTGACTGGCGCGGCAGCGTGGCAATTTTGACCGGATTTGTGGCCAAGGAAATCGTTGTCAGTACCATGGGGGTTCTTTATGCAGTGGAGGGCGAGTCCGATTCAGAGGCTTTGCACCGGGCTCTTCGCAATTCGGAAATGACGGCTCTGGGAGCCCTTTCCCTGATGGTCTTTGTTCTGCTCTATATTCCATGCTTTGCCACTGTCACCGCCATTGCCCGTGAGACCGGCTCTGTGAGGTGGGCCATGCTAAGCGTGGGTTATACAACGGCCGTGGCCTGGGTGGCGGCGTTTGTGATATATCAGGGCGGAGGCCTGCTTGCAGGATGACTTAGCCTAAGTTTGACGGTTTCGTAAAAGTTCAATATCTGCGTTACGCGTGATTTCTGATCCCTTGTATCCGCGGCAAACTTGAAAATCGCCCGGATTAGATTCAAATAAAAGTTTGTTTTGAGTTAATGCTCAAAATTCTTGCGCTCATTGTTCCCATGGGTTATGCGTATATCAGAATTTATAAAATTAAAACCGTCAGCAGAATAGGAGCCGGTTATGACAGAGTATAAGATATCGTTTTTGCCCCATGACAGACAGGTCACCGTGGAAGACGGTCAAAGTCTGATCCGTGCGGCAATGGATGCGGGAGTTCATATCAACGCTTCCTGCGGTGGTGAAGGCGTCTGCGGCAAGTGTCGGGTTATTATCGAAAGCGGAGAGGTTGAAGGGGGAGTATCTGAGCAGCTCAGCCAGGAGGATCTGGATAACGGATATAGGCTGGCCTGCCTTTCAAAGGTTAAAAGCGATCTGACCGTCCGGATACCCACGGAGTCCTCCATTGATGCCAAAGTACTCAACCTTCAGGCCACCGCACGTAAAACCGCCAGGATCAAACAGCTCAATCTTGAAGATCTCAGGGAAAAGGGCATGTTTGTTCCCCCGGTGGAAGAAATCTACGTGGAAATGCCCGTGCCGGAGGGCGCGGATAATGAATCTGATGTCACCCGTCTTGTGGATTCACTGCAGCGGGATCACAATGAACGCCGCCTGGAGTTTGATCTGTCTGTTATCCGTAAACTTCCGGACGTGGCAAGACAATCGGATTTTAAGGTGACTGCAACCATTGCACGGCCTGTTCGGGAAAACGGCAAAAACCGGGTTATCAACCTTCAGGCAGGAAATACCACGGACCGCAATTTTGCCATTGCCATAGATATTGGAACAACAACAATATACGGACAGGTAATTGATCTGATTTCCGGAAAAGTACTGTCCCAGTACGGGGATTTCAACGCACAGATCAGCTACGGCGAAGATATTATCAGCCGGATAGTATACGCGGAAAAAGAAGGCGGGCTGGAAAAACTGCACTCTCTTGCCGTATCCACGGTAAACAAAGTAATCTCAAAGATTGTCAAAAAATCCGGTATTGACCCTGACGAGATTTCAACCATAACTTTTGCCGGCAACACAACGATGACCCAGTTGTTTTTAAATGTTAATCCCAGGTATATCCGGCGCGCTCCATATGTACCGGCGGCAAACATATATCCGCCCTTTCAGGCCCCTGAAATCGGCATAGAGCTGCCTCATCATGTAATTGCATTGGTTTACCCCCAGGTTTCCAGCTACGTGGGCGGAGATATAGTGGCCGGCGTCATGGGATCGGGCATGTACAGGGACGATGAACTTACTTTATACATGGATATAGGCACCAATGCAGAGGTGGTCATCGGCAACAAGGAATGGCTTGTGTGCGCTGCCTGTTCGGCCGGTCCTGCCTTTGAGGGCGGAGGCATAAAGCTGGGTATGAGGGCAACCGAGGGGGCCATTGAAGATTTCTCCATTGATCCGGCCACACTTGAGCCCATGAACGTTACCATTGGCAATGTCAGGCCAAAAGGGATCTGCGGAAGCGGTTTGATCACCTGTGTTGCAACAATGTTTGAAATGGGAGTGATTGATAACCGGGGAAAATTTAACAGAGATCTCGACACCCCTCGTCTGAGGGAAGTTGATGGTGTTTATGAATACGTGCTGGCCTGGCAGGATGTCTCCGGCATTGACAGGGATGTGGTTCTTTCCGAGATAGATATTGACAACCTGATCCGCGCCAAGGGGGCCATATACAGCGGCTGTATGACGCTTCTTGCCGAAGTGGGTCTGTCGATTGGCAATCTGGACCGGATTATCATGGCCGGGGGGTTTGGCAGCTATATTGATCTGGAAAAGACCATGACCATCGGACTGCTTCCTGAAATTGACGCTGAAAAAGTCACGTTTATCGGAAACGGCTCACTGATGGGGGCCCGGATGAGCGCGCTGACAAACAGCATCAGGCGGGATGTGGTGGCAACGGTGAAACGGATGACAAATTTCGAGCTTTCGGAGACAAAGTCTTTTATGGACAATTATATTGCCGCACTTTTTCTGCCGCATACCGAGCAGCAATTGTTCCCGAGATTAAAAGCCCGCATGGAGCAAAGACATAAAGACCTGGAGCAATGATTATAAGAGCCTCCGGTTTGAGAATAAAATTGTATCTATAATGATTGACAAAACTTTTTTTTTTGATATTAATTCTCTCTTTTGGATTTTTTAAAATATAAGGATGTTTGTGTATAGTCCGGCAGGCAGTTATTACACGGGCCGGGACCTGTTTTTTGCCCGTTTTATCAAGGATATGGTGAAATTGTAGATGGATACCGCTTCAACCGAAATCGCTTAAGAATAAGGAGGTAACATTGGGCTTCGAAATCTTTAAAGAATCCTATGCAGGCAGCATCAGGCCGATTTCACTCGGCAAAGGCGACAAGGCCGTAACGGTCGGTGGCGAAAGCTGTCTCCCGCTTTATATGTTCGAAGGGGAGATGCCCAATAAGCCCAGAATTGCAATGGAAATCTGGGATATGGAACCGGTGGACTGGTCTGAGGTAGCCAAAAAACCTTTTGAGGATGTTTTCAAGGATCCGGCAGCATGGGCCAAGAAGTGCGTGGAGCAATACGGGGCTGAAATGATCGTCATGCAGCTCAAAAGCGCCGATCCCAACGGAGAAAATGCCAGCGCCGATGATATTGTCAAAAAAGTCAAAAGTGTACTCGAGGCCATTGACGTGCCCCTTATTCTCTGGGGGACCACCAATGTGCAGAAAGACGAGGAAATCCTCAAAAAGGTTTCAGAGTCCTGCGAAGGTAAAAATCTGATCCTGGGGCCGGTGGAAGACGATAATCACAAAGGCATCGGTGCAAGCGCCATGGGTTTTGGCCATACAGTGATTTCCTCTTCGCCCATTGATGTTAACCTCGCCAAGCAGGTAAACATCCTGCTGGAAAACCTGGGCGTGCCCAATGACCGCATAATTATCGATCCCACCACAGGCGGTCTTGGCTACGGCATGGAGTATTCATATTCCGTCATGGAGCGCATCCGCATGGCAGCTTTGCTTCAGGGTGATGACAAGCTGCAGTATCCCGTCATCAACAACCTGGGCAACGAAGTCTGGCGATGCAAGGAAGCCAACCAGTCCGCGGAAGACGCCCCTGAACTTGGTGATCCTGAAAGACGCGGTATCCTTATGGAAGCCGTGGGTGCGGTCACTTATCTTATGGCCGGTTCCGATATTCTTATTATGCGGCATCCAGAGGCCATCCGCCTG
>JAABTZ010000331.1 GCA_011389605.1 Desulfobacteraceae bacterium | reverse complement strand
CTTGCGCCCGCAGCCAACGGCAAGCATTTTGCACAGGCCCGACTCCACCTCGCCCCGAAAGGCTGTGTGGGGCTTGACCCGGTTGATCACCACAAGGTGGTCGGCTGATAAGGCATCCCGGGCAAAAAAAATCTCCGCACCTGAGTCCAGGCGGCCCAATGAGACTGTTTCGCTCGTGGAGATTATTGGAACCCCCATGGTTTCCTCTGTAATGCCAAGGCCCTCGAGCACGAGCCGCTGCCCTTCCCCCGTGCCACCCCCGTGAGATCCCATAGCCGGTATGATGTAGGGTTTTAATCCCATTTTCCGGAGACAATCAATGGCTGTTTTCACCAGAGTCTTCAGGTCATGGGTTCCCCGGGAGGCTACACATACGGCCACGCTCTGTCCGAACATTACCCTGTCTCCGGGATCAAAAGAGGCAAACAGGTCAACAACTATTGCTGACACATCGGCAATGGGAGGATGGTGAAAATGCTGTTCAATACGGTAAAATGATGGAATTTGCATATAATCAAAGACTTTGAAGTACTTTTGATAATCCAGGCACTCAGTGCCGCAGCCTGCCGGACTGCGTGTGCCGGCCGAAAAAATTTCATCAGCCGCACACGCAACCGGAAATGCTTGTTATGGGTGCAATTCCTGCTTAGTTCAGTTTTCCCGGGGGGTGGACACCGCACGGAATAAAATAATTACAATCAGGCTCCATATCAGAAGGACTAATACAAAATATTTGAAATTGGTAGCACCCAAGTGCGTTTCTTTTAGCAGCATTAAAAGACCTGCCGTAGCCGCCACGATAATCCATTCAAATATACGTTTTTTCTCCATCATGCTGCCTCCGCGGCCAGTCTGAGGCTCTGTGAGCGATGAACAACAAATACAAGGCCCAAAATGCCCCAGGCGATTAAATGCGTCATGAAATAGGGAAGGTTCAGGCCTGATCCGAAAAGGGTCAGCTGCAATCCCGGGACAAAGAAAAGCAGGGCGCAGGCCCCCATCAGGATACGCGTAAACCATCCCACCCCGGCAAAAAACCAGCCTTCACTGGCTACTGTCAATGCAAAAATTCCGGCAAAACCACTGACAATTCCCAGCACAATTTCTTGCCAGGTGCCCACAAACAACATGCCGGGGGCAAAGACAAAGACAAAAGGCAGAACATATTTGGCAATACCCAGACGCATTGAATGATACCCCGTCTCCATGGGATTGGATCCGGCAATACCTGCAGCTGCAAAAGCAGCCAGTGCAACAGGGGGCGTGATGGCCGACACCAGGCCGAAGTAGAAAGCAAACATGTGGGCGGCGATTGGAACAACTCCCATGTTCACTAAGGCCGGAATCACCAGGGCGGCCAGGGTAATGTAAACCGCGGTAGTTGTCAGGCCCATACCCAGGATCATGGATGCAAACATGGCAAGAATCAGGGCGATCCACAGATTTCCTCCTGCCAGCACTACGATGGCGTTGGTAAATTTGAGCCCGAGACCTGAAACAAAAACACAGCCGATGATAACACCGGCAGCGGCGCAGGCAATTGAAACCGGCATGGCAAGGCGGGCGCCTTCTTCAAAGGCGCTGAATATGTCCCTGGGGCTCATGCGGGTTTCTTTGCGCAGAGAGCTTAATATCAAGACGGACAAAATGGCCCAGAAGGCTGCAAACATCGGGGTGTACCCGATGACCATGAGAACCACGATAACAATTATGGACAAAAAGAGGTGACCGCCGCGTTTGATTTCTTCTTTCAAGCTGGGCAATTCCTCAGGGCTGACAGTGCCCAGATTGCGCCGGCGTGCTTCAAAATGGACCATAACAAAGACAGAAAAAAAGTAAATTAAAGCAGGAATGAGCCCGGCCAGGGCGACATGCAAATAGGGCACATTGAGGAATTCAGCGATTACAAAGGCGGCTGCGCCCATAACCGGGGGCATTATCTGGCCGCCGGAAGAAGAGCAGGCTTCCACGGCCCCGGCAAAAGGCGGGCGATAACCCACACGTTTCATCAAAGGGATGGTAAAGCTGCCGGTGGTAACCACGTTGGCAACAGCTGATCCGGAAACAGATGCCATCAGGCATGAACTGACCACGGAGGCTTTGGCCGGCCCCCCCATCTTGCTGCCGGTCAGGGCCATGGCGACGTTTATAAAAAACCGGCCGGCCCCGGAGCGGACCAGAATCGCCCCAAATAGAATGAATAAAAAGATATAGGTGGCCATCACCATTAAGGGAATACTGAAAATTCCATTTTCGCGCATGAAAAGGTAATCCACCATGGTAAACCAGGTACTGGGCGGTCCATAGAAAATACTGAAAAAATGGTCTGAAAATGCGGTCTGTATCAGGAAAAATCCGGCTATGATGACCATGGCAGGCCCCACGGCCCGCCGCGTGGCCTCCACCAGCAGCAGCATATAGATTGTACCAAGATACAGATCCAGATCTGTCAGATCCCCCCTCCGCCAGATAAAACTGTCCAGATCCCATAAGACGTAAATTTGAATTGCCACAGTGAGGCCGGCCAGCACAAGATCAACGGCGAACCACCCGTTTTTGGGATCGGTCCACGTTTTTCGTCCCAAAGGGCGCAGCAGGAAACACAAAACCAGCATAAAAGACAGATGCGTGGAACGAAAAGCATGGGCTTCAAGGGAACCGGCATAGGCTACAAACAGATGATAAAGGCTTAAGGTGATTGCAAGCAGGCAGATGGTGAGTTCCAGCGGATAGTGCCAAATCTGCTTCTTTCTGTCCAGGATCCACTCCAGAATGCTTGGTCCCTTTTTCTCCTGATATTCGAGTTTTATAGAGCCGCTTTTTCCCAAATGATTTCACTCCCTTATGTTAGTCTGAAATAAGCGATGCCCTGCATCCCCGAAGGGTTAATTGAATTTCAAATGCTGGGGGCTTTTCCGTACGGCAGGCAATGGCGTTAAGATCCAATTATGGCTGCATAAAGCGTAAATGTTTTATCGCCGCACTTAAAGGGGCCTGAATATCAATGATATTCAGGCCCCTTTTGGACCTATTGGGTAATTCCCTTTTCGTCATAGTATTTCATTGCACCCGGATGAACCGGTATGCGGGCCCCGGCCAGTGCTTTTTCCGGTTTTGAATCATCAATGGCAGCTTTTTTCACCTGTGCCAGAGTGGGCCAGTTGGCATACAGGGTCTTGACAATGTTATAGGCCACCTCATCGGGCATATCCTTATTGACGACAATGCAGGTAACTGTTCCCACGGCCGGCACATCACCGGTAAGCCCCTTATAGGCTTCCTTGGGAATAACCGTGGCCATGAGCCCGGGCTCCAGTTCGAGAACTTTTTTCATGTGCTCATCATCCACAGGCAGAATCCGTATGCCCGGGCGGAAGTTTAAATCGATAATTGTTGACTGGGGACATGAAGTTACCGCCATGTAGCAGTCGCTGTGCCCGTCTTTCATCAAGGCTGCTGAATCGGAATAACCCACATAGCTTACAGATCCTCCATTCTTTTTGATGCTGTCAAAAGTGATATCGTAGGCTTTCAGGACATTTTCAGCAATCACTGTGCCGGAAAATCCCACTTTGCCGGGAACGATATTCTTGTCTGCAAGATCGCTGATGCTCATAATTTTGCTTTTTTTAGGGACCGCGATCTGAAAAACCCCTGGATACAGCGACATCAAATGACGCAGGTTGCTGTTTTCTTTGTTAAATTTACCACGACCATGATAGGCGTTGTACGCCGTGTGGGTGTATGACCATCCCAGATCCGCACGCCCGGCGTTAACGTCTTTGGCATTGCCCACGCCGCCGCCGGGACCGTTGGAACACGAGATCCCCAGCTCTTTTTCCACGATGTTCATCATGGCTGAGCCCAGAGGATACCAGGAACCGCCCTCGGGACCGGAAAACATCCGCAGAAATTTTGTTTCCGCATGGCCAGCAGGTATAAGTACAAAGAGAGTCAGGATGAAAATGGTACAACAAATCATAATTTTTTTTGACTGTGACATTTTTTACTCCTTTGTTTTGTTTGTTGTTTATATCAAAAAGCAAACTGGCACCTAACTGGCACCTAAACTGAGCGTTTCAGATTTTTAAAAGCAATTAATTTTAAAGGATAACATCAATTTATATTTTAAAAATCTAAAACCCTCCGGGA
>JAABTZ010000330.1 GCA_011389605.1 Desulfobacteraceae bacterium | reverse complement strand
TCATGGCCTTGAGAAAACGCCAATTGGAAAGAAACAGCAGAACCAATCCCTTTAAGCTCCTGGTTATGAAGGCTCCCGGAAAATATCAGGCCTCATTGACCCCGCTTTCTGCAATTGTGTATTTCACACCGCCTGTGCATATCACCAGGCGGCCGTCTTTGTCTTCTTCCAGCAGTTTTGACATCTTGATCATGGCCCGCTCGGCAAATCTGATGCGTTGATGATCAACTATGGTGTATAGCTGATCATCATTGATATGGAGTTTTTCCGGGTCCAGCAAAATATTCTGCCCCGTGTTCAATACCAGCCGGATGTCGTTGCCGTTGTTCTCGTTGAGGATGTCAAATACGAACAATGCCGTATCCTCATAAGGGAAATAGACTTTTTCCCACACCCCGCCCTTGTCATGGAGCACAAAATACCCGTTTTCATCCAGGCCAATGTGCTTGTGAAAATAGTCGATTATCTTCTTTTTTCTAAACCTGCCCCCGGCATTTTTCCACCAGCCGTTGCTGTCAAGCCAGAACACGGACTTTTCTTTGGGAATTACCACAATGTTTTCATCTTGGGGCATTTAGGGTATTCTCTTTTTTTTTTGCCTGTTTTGCTTTTTTATCATACCCCAAAAGCCACGAATTGAAAACCCCCGGGGCATCCTTATAGAAGGACCTTTCCCCCGGATTGGCTGATACCAGGAGGCCTGACACGGGTAAATTGTTATTGACATCCCAAAACCTATTATACAAGAAATATACTATGCCATTTATTAATGTACGGGATATAAAGATCTATTATGAGATTCAAGGTAAAGGGCCACGTTTGCTTTTCTTAAATGGCACAGGGGGGGATCTCAGACGAAAGCCGAATATTTTTGATTCTCCGCTTGCAGCCAGTTTTGAAATTCTTGCCCATGACCAACGTGGGCTTGGGCAGACAGACCGCCCTGACATCCCTTACTCCATGGCAGATTACGCCATGGATGCCAATGCTCTTTTAGACCTCTTGGGCTGGGATAGTTGCAGTGTGCTGGGCTTTTCTTTCGGTGGCATGGTTGCACAGGAATTTGCATTGCGGTTTGCCCATCGCGTACAGAGACTGGTCCTGGCATGCACAAGCAGTGGTGGGGCCGGCGGCGATTCATACCCCCTGCACGAATTTGGCCTTTTGACGCCAGAGGAGCGGGCCATGCGAATTATTCCACTCATCGACACGCGGTGTGATGCGGCCTGGCAAGCTGCCAATCCAAGGCAATTCAGGGAAATGGTGGATCAGATGGTTGCAGATTCCATGATTGGAGCCGAAGAAGATGGTCGGATGGTGGGAGCACGCCGCCAGCTTGAAGCACGTATAACACATAATGTCTACGAACAACTGCCGAACCTTCAAATGCCGGTATTGGTTTGTGGCGGGCGCTATGATGGCATCGCTCCGGCCGCCAACCTCCAAGCCATTCACAGGCAGCTGCCATACGCCAGCATGGAATTGTTTGAGGGAGGACATTGGTTTTTTCTTCAAGATCCACGGGCTTTTAAGCGGATTTTAAAATTTCTGCTCAATAATTTTGAAGATGACTCATAGCTTGATGCACTCGTAAAAAGTTGCTCTTAGACGGCTTTGTAAAAAGCTGCTTACCCCACCCACGGCGGTGTTTTTGCAGAAAGCAAATCCATAAACGCCTTGGCTGATCGGCAGTGCGGAAAAGGAGTCTCCTCGCTCCAGGAGCCTTCCGGAGCCTCAATTTCCGCTCGGAAACACCCTTTTCCGCACCGCCGTCAGGGCAGCGAAGTGCAATTTCGTCAGAGCGCAAAAAAACGGGGCGGAAAACAGTCGGCCATGAGCAGCAGTGACATGGCATCGGTTGTTGACCAAGGGCCGGGGCAGCAAGCCGAAGCCGCAGGCTCGTTTCAGCGTAAGCCCGGCCGCGGTCAACCCAGGGGAGAACGCCGGAACCGTGTCGTTACAGACTCGAACCCAGAGCACCTGCCGGCGGTATGCAGGGGGCCTTGTCCCTGTTTTTACCGGGCGGTGAGCTTGATTTCGATGCGCCGGTTGCGGCGATAGGCTTCCGGGGTGTCGGCCGGATCCAGGGGATGAAATTTGCTGAAACCCGCCGCGGCCATTCTGCTTTCAGGGATATTTTGTCCGGCCAGAAACCGGACCACTTCCACGGCCCTGGCCGTGGAAAGCTCCCAGTTGGACTGAAAACGTTGGTTTTGGATGGGGACCCGGTCTGTATGCCCGTCGATACGGAGCACCCAGTCGATGTCATCGGGAATTTCCCGGGCCACCTCCCGAAGCACATCCGCCAGTTTTTTCAAATGATTCCTGCCCCCGGCCTGCAGGTCCGCAGATCCAGAATCAAACAACAGCTCGGCCTGGAACACGAAACGATCACCTTCGATCCGGACGTAGGGGACATCGCTGAGCAGTTTTCGAAGACGCCCGAAAAAATCGGACCGGTACTGATTCAACCGGTTCACTTCCCGGGCCAGCACGATATTGAGGCGATCTCCCAGCTCCTGGATTTCAGCCTCTTGGGCGGCTTTTTCCTTTTCAGCGCTTGCAAGCGCCTGGCCGATTTCTTCGAGCTGCTTTTGGAGCCCTTCGATCCGCTGCCTTAACAGGGCCATCTCGGAGCGGGCATCTGCGGTCAACGAGCGCTGCTCTTCCAGGGCCTGTTTCTGATCTCCCACAATGGCATTGAGGGCCTGGATTCGTATCTCCCGGCTTTCCAGCTCCTTCTGGGCCAGATGGGTGCGCTCTGTCTGCTCGGCCAAGCGGGCCTCCAGTTTTTTGGAGCGATCCCGGAGGCCGGCGAGTTGTCTTTCCTTTGTCCCAAGGCGGGCGGCCAGCTGGCCCACCTGCTTTTCAAGCTTTTCGCGCATCCGGCGCAATGCGGAGATGTCTTCCTGAAGACTGGCGGTCAGAAGAAGCTGATCTTTGATCCGCTTTTGGTCGCTTCTGGACTGCGCCTCAAGGGTTTCAACCTGATCAATCAGCCCCTTGCGCTGGGTCTGCAGGGATTCGATCATGCCGGACAGTTCCGTGACCTGAGCGCTCAGGCTGAGTTCACGGCTTTGGGCGATGCCCAGTTTATCCGTTAGTTCGGAAATCTGTCGATGCAGCCGGGCCAGCTCGCTTTCCTGTCCGGTGATCACTTCGCTGAGAATAAACTGCACCACCATGAAAATCATTAAAACAAAAATGACCACCATGAGCAGAGCAGAAAGGGCATCCACATATCCGGGCCAGACGTTGACAGTCTGCCGGCTTCTTCTACCGATGGATTTCATGAGTGACTGTCTTCTCCGGTGCCGGGACCGGGAGCCGCATTTCCGGAGTCCTGGCTAAGTTTGTGCAGCAGCTCTTCGATTCTCCGGTTGCTTTGTCTGACCTCAGCGGCCACAGATTCCATGTCAGTCGGCGTTGCTGCGGCTGGTTGCAGACCAAAGGCAACCTGCCCCTCCTGGCCTGTATCTTTGTCGATCAGTGTGGTCACGCCGTTTAACCACTCCTCCATCTCATTGAAAAACCGGTTCTGGGCATGTCCGGCCTGAATATCCAGAAACCCCAGCACCAGAGATCCCCCCAGTCCGAAAAGCGAAGAGCTGAAAGCCGTGCCCATCCCCTGCAGCGGCTCCTGGAGTCCGCGCTTGAGGTTTTCGAAAAAAGCCGGGATATTCTCGGTCCCCACCTCCAGAGCCCCAATGATTTGGGCCACATCTCCAATGGTTTTCAACAGACCCCAGAACGTTCCCAAAAGCCCAAGAAAAATAAGCAAACCGATCATATATCGCGAAATTTCCCTGGCCTCCTCCAGCCGGCCGCGAATGCCTTCCAGAACCGTCTGCAGCGACAGGGCAGACAGGCGGAACCGGTCCCGGTGGATATCGGAAAGATGACGGGTCAGTGGAATCAACAGCCGGGGGGGATGGGCCACGGAAAGCCCTGTTTCACCGGTCCGAAACATTTGAATCCAGTTGACTTCCGGCTCCAGACGCAGCACCTCTGCCATGTTAATGCCGATTCCGATGGCAAAGGCGCCGAGGATCACCAGGTTAAACCCCCAATTGGCCATAAAGGCGTTTTTCAACGGCTCATACAAAAGCCCGCACACAATTGCAACTATCACCAGGTAAAAACACATGAAATAAAAATAATGACGCGGATTG
>JAABTZ010000329.1 GCA_011389605.1 Desulfobacteraceae bacterium | reverse complement strand
CGATTCAATAGCAAATGCCATAGAACAATTAACCGGGCGTGCTCTGTTTCGGAAGAATCAGGAACTGGAGGCTAAAAATGAACTGCTGGAAAAGCTTTCCCAAACCGATTATCTCACCGGCCTGCTAAACCGCCGGAAAATTTATGAAGAGCTGGAAAAAGAGTATCAGCGTGCCATACGTTATGCCGGCACATTTTCAATCATCATATTTGATATTGACTGGTTTAAAAGCATCAATGACACGTACGGTCACGATGCAGGAGATAACGTGCTTAAAGAATTGGCGGATATTTTCAGGTCAATGCTTCGCGCCACTGACAGCTTGGCACGATGGGGCGGGGAGGAGTTTTTGATCCTCTGCCCGGAAACAACCCTGGAAGCCTCCGCTGCAATTGCACAAAGAATTCAAGCCGCTATTGGAGAAAACCGCTTTTCTGTGCCAGGAAAAATAACGATAAGCGCGGGAACCTGTGAATATAGGTCCGGCCTATCCCTGGAGGCATTGCTTGTTGAAACAGACCGCAAACTCTACGAAGCCAAGTCCCGGGGAAGAAACAGGGTGGTGTTTTGATTTACACAAAACCGGGGAGGATTCCTCACAAATCTGTTGATGGTTTCGTAAATGCTCAGATGTCGCTCGGAAACGGCTTTGCCGTCTAAAAGCGGCTTTTTACGACTCCATCAAAATTGCATTCCCGGAAAAACCTTGGACAAATGGTACCTCTTGCTGTAGAATTTCTTGTCCAACGGAAAGGCATTCATACTCCAAGGACATTAAAGATGGACGCAAAGCCGAGGTTCTGGTATGTGCCGGCAAGGTAGTTGACTTCGGCAGTTTTTTTGTGCCCACACCCGTCAATCAGGCCCTGCTCCATATCATCGGCATGCTGGGAAAAACTAAAGGAGACAGAATGAAAGAACTTGAAGGTAAAACCGCTTTTATCACCGGCGGGGCTGAGGGAATCGGATATCACATCGGTTGCACGCTGGCCGGCCGGGGCATGAAGGTCATGCTTGCCGACATCGACGAAAAAATGCTCGATCAGGCGGTGGATAAACTCGGGACAGAGGGCGGAAACGTCGCAGGTGTTGTCTGCGATGTGGCCCTGCGAAAGGATTTGGAAAAGGCCGCGGAAAAAACCATTGCCGCCTTCGGCAAAGTGCATGTCCTGGTAAACAACGCAGGCGTATCGGTTATCGGCTCCCAGAAATACATTCCGGAAGAAAACTGGCGCTGGATCATCGATGTCAATTTAATGGGGGTGGTCTACGGTGCCCAGGTATTTGTCCCGCTGATTCAGTCTCACAAAGAAGGAGGCCATATTATCAACGTAGCCTCCATGGCCGGGATGAAAGGACTTGCATACGCGGGTCCCTATTGCGCCACCAAGGCAGCGGCCGTAGCCCTTTCAGAAGCATGGCGCGAGGAACTCGAACCGGCCGGCATCGGTGTTTCCGTGCTGTGCCCGGCCTTTGTAAAGTCCAGAATCTATGACAGCATGCGCAATCGCCAGCAAAAATATGGCGGCCCGATCTGTTTTGAGGACATCCTAAGGGAAAAACCGCACATGATCAACCAGAAGGAATACGTAGTCAACGGAATCGACACGGAAATTGCCGGCAATCGTGTGCTTGAAGGCATTGAGAACAATGAGGCCTACATTTTTACGCATCCCAACTATCGCCAGGTAGTCGACGACCGGTATAAAGCCGTATCCAAAGGATTTGACAATGCTGATGTCAGCCCGGCACTTGAATCGGTAGACCATTCAGCAGACATAGTGCTCTGAGCCTGAAATTCCCAATAGTTTTTGCAGCAATTCTGCATATTGAAATAGAGACAGGAAAATCAAAATGGAAAAGGAATTCGATTTTTTCAGCGATCACTCCGAAGCTTTTCTGGAAATGGCGTTTTGCCCCGATTATCTTGAAATCCCCGCACATCCTGACGGACACGGAAAAAACACCGGAGACTGCGGAGACACTGTTGAAGTATTTCTTTGCCTGAGTCAGGGCAGGATTGATGAAATTTCATTTCGCATTGACGGCTGCATCAACACCCGGGCCTGCGCAAATACAATCGGGAGAATGGTTCAGGGAAAACTACCTGAGCAGGCATGGGCAATTACTCCTCAGGACATAATAGATTACCTTCAAACTCTTCCTGAATCATCCAACCACTGCGCGGAACTGTCCTGCGGGGCGTTATACCGTGCCCTTGCACACGCCAGAATAAATATTCGCGAACCCTGGAAAAAGAATTATACTTTCAGGTAAGATGCCAGTGCGTATCAAAAAGACAGACACTGACTCAGACCAATCATTTCATTACATGATAAAATAAAAAACATGGATTTAACCCTGAAGAATCCATATGCATGATCTGATCAAAAAAATTGTCGCCAGTTTTAAGGATACGGCTGCGGTTACGGATGCCTCCGGCAAACTGATTTATCTGAGCCATGCCGCAAGGAGGCTGCTGGGCGTGGACGGGAATGAAGATATCACAGGCCGTCCATTGCATGCGGTTCTTTCCGGCGGAAACCACCATTGCTTCCCGGGCCCGGAAAACCCTTCAGAGGCTTTGACAACTGCGGATCAGCATCAGGCAGGCGCAGTGCTGTTTGGCAATATAATGGCACACAAAGCAGAAGACGGCAGTATTGACTGTTTTTCATATCAACTGCCCCCCGGTGCATACAGGCAAACAGTCCATCCTGAAAACCGTCCTGACCACAGAGAATCAGAGTCTTTAAATCAAGCCGGAAAAAATATCCGGACAAATACTTATCAAGCCGATATCCCACAGCATGTGGAAATCCAGCAGGTGTTATCCGCCCTGGCCGAACCGGTTATTGTATATGACACATCCGGAACTCCCGTAATGGCCAACACGGCAGCCGTTAAAATGATCGGTTTTGACCCCGTGGGCATGCCGTGGGAAAATTTCATTCAGAAAAAAGCTCTTTTATATACCAGTGGCCGGCCTGTTCCATTTGATCAGCTGCCCTGCAAAAGAGCACTTGACGGAAATGCCGTGCACTCGGAGAGATTTATCCGCATCAATGCAAAAGGCGAGGAACGGATTTATGAATTCAATGCAGTTGCCCTGATGCGGGACAATAAAATTACAGGTGCAGTAACTGTGGCCCGGGATGAAACCGAAAGCGCCAGGCTCATGGACCAGCTGGAGACCGAACGTACCGCTCTTCAGGCTATCATTCACAACGCTCCCGAGGCCATTATCGTTGTGGATCAGGAATGCCGGATCGTGATGACAAATCCGGCGGCCAGGCAATTAGCCCAGCAATCGCCCGCAGGAGCCACCGGCAGCATGGGCCCGGGATATGACGACCGCTCACCGCCCTATGATCCGGTTGACCTTCCCCTGGCCCGGTCCGTTTTCCGGGGTGAAATGATCGCGGACCATGAAATGGCCATTTCTCTTCCGGACGGTCAATGCCGTCACCTTCTTGTCAATACCGCCCCGATCAGAAATCCCAGGGGTGAGGTCACGGGTGCTGTGGGTGTGTTCCACGACATAACCCAGCGCAAAAGGCAACGACTGGAATTGCAGCGCGCGCGCGCTGAACTGGAAAAACGCGTGGAAGAGCGAACCGCGGAACTGCGCCACACAGTGGAAACCTTGAGGGAAGAAATCGAGATACGGAAAAAAATTGAAAACAGGCTTCAGGATTCCCAGGAAGAACTACGGCATTTGTCTCACCGTATGCTCCAGACCCTTGAATCCGACCGGCAGAAAATAGCCAGGGAACTCCACGACAGCCTCGGAGCCAGCCTTGCTGCCATAAAATTCAGCCTTGAGGAAAAACTGGCCCAGATGCCCCCGGATCCCCCGGACGACATCTTGTCCATAGAAAGCATCGTCTCCTATCTTATGACCACAATAAAGGAGACCAAGAGGATAGCGGCAAACCTGCGCCCAACAATTCTGGACGATTTGGGGCTTCTGCCTACCATTACCTGGTTTTGCAGGGAGTTTCAGTCTTTTTATCAAAATATCCGGGTGGAGGAAAAGATTACCATTAAGGAAGAAGATATTGATGAATCCCTGAAAATAGTCATCTACAGGATTCTGCAGGAAGCCATGAACAATGCGGCCAAGCATGGCAATCCGGACACCATTCGCCTGTTTTTAAAGAAAAATGAAAACCGT
>JAABTZ010000328.1 GCA_011389605.1 Desulfobacteraceae bacterium | reverse complement strand
GACACCCTCATCGGCCATACCCCGGTGCAGACCCAGCTGACCTGGTGCGGCAAAGAGCAGGTGCCGGAAATGATCATCACCCATTGCGGCTCGGAAATTGTTGCATCCGATGAAAGAAAGCTGGGGGCCAAACTGCGGAAAATGGCCGCAGAAAGAGGGGTGAAAGTGCAGATCGCACATGACGGCATGGAAAAAGTGCTGCGCTGATTATCAGCAGACAATACCGCACTTTGATATAACAGGTGGGCACAGCTCCCCTTTTGCCTGAGGTAGAAGATGAACGGAAAAAATACAGCATTCTTGCTTTGCCAGCCGCGCTTCGTTCAAGATCCAAGAGGCCCCCCCTGACAGGTCATATGTGACCACTGGTTGCATGTGACCCTTTCAGATGACTATCAACGGCCGTGCCGGAATGCCGGTCTTTTTAAAATACGTTTAAATATCAGAAACATGGGTGTCTTGACAGCGCGTATTAGATACCTGGCACAAAGATTGAATAACAAACAATAAAAGATCCATTTTTTGTACGGGAACATAACTGCAACCCTTATTCAACAGGAGGTTATCATGCTTTGGACCATTTTTGTGATTCTATTAATTTTGTGGGCGCTGGGTCTGTTGACCGGCTATACGATGGGGGGTATCATTCATGCCCTGCTGGTGATCGCCATCATTGTGGTCGTAATCCAGGTGATTCAAGGACGAAGAAGAGTGTAACCCGCCGGACCTTAGCCGGACAAGGCGGGCTATGAAAAAGAGGTTGGCATGAAAAAGATTAAATTCATGGAAACATGGGGCCTGGAATGTTTTGCGGGCGCAGGGATTGCTGTGCTGTGAGATTGCCGGCCCATAAAACCAAAATTGTCTGCACCATAGGCCCGGCCTCCCGATCAGAGGCAGTGCTGGAACAGTTAATTCTCCAGGGGATGAATGTGGCGCGGCTCAACTTTGCCCATGGAACCGTGGAGGGGCACAGGGAAGATATCCGCCGCATACGTGCCGTGGCGGCAAGGACAGAGCGTTCCTGCCTGATCATGGCGGATCTTCCCGGTCCCAAAATACGCATCGGCAAACTCATGAATGAACCGCTGCTGCTGGAAAAAGGCAATAAGGTCATATTGACCGTCCAGGATGCTGTGGGCACGGCCGATCACATACCCGTCGAATATAAGAGGCTGCCCGAGAGCGTGAATCCCGGCAGCCTGATTTTCCTTAATGACGGTTTCATTCAGCTGCAGGTGGAGAAAGTCCTAAAAGATAAGGTGTTCTGTGGGACGGTTATCGGGGGCCCGCTTCTTTCCTACAAGGGATTACATCTTCCCGGGGTAAAGATATTCGCGGATGCGGTGTCGGATACGGATCTTGAATTTATCGCCTTTGCCCTGCAGGAGGGAGTGGATGCCTTTGGGGTTTCATTTGCAGAGTCAGCCGACGACATCCGCAAGGTAAAGGCCTTTGCACAAAAAGAGGGGCAGTCCGCGTATGTGGTTGCCAAAATCGAACGGGCCGAAGCCATTGCCAATTTTGAAGAAATTGTCACTGCGGCAGATGCCATCATGATTGCACGCGGCGACCTGGGGGTTCAGATCCCGATACAGGATGTGCCTGCCGTTCAGAAAAAACTGATCAACAAGGCCAATCTTCTGGGCCGGCCCGTGATAACAGCGACACAAATGCTGTTGTCCATGACAGAGAATATCCGGCCGACCCGTGCCGAGGTATCTGATGTGGCCAATGCGATTTTTGACGGAACAGACGCGGTAATGCTGTCCGAAGAGACAGCCATAGGAAAATATCC
Organism: Desulfobacteraceae bacterium; assembly: GCA_011389605.1. GTDB lineage: Bacteria > Desulfobacterota > Desulfobacteria > Desulfobacterales > Desulfosalsimonadaceae > Desulfosalsimonas. The sequence goes on along the minus strand of JAABTZ010000328.1, from coordinate 2,390 downwards.
TGTGGAGACTGTTGAAATGATAGCCAAAATAGCAACATCTGCCGAGCGGGAACGCAATTCTGTCCAGGCCTTGGCTGATTTGCCTGCATATTTCAGGACAGGTGCGGGTTCCGAGAATGTCCGTGTCCAGGACCTCTTTTCCCTGAATACCGTTGAATCCGCCAACGCGTTACATGTGCGCTATATCCTGGCCCACACCCAAAGCAAGGACACCGCATGTTTCATCTCCAGATTCAAGCCGGACTGCTGGATACTTTCCTTTGGCGGTGATGGTAAAACAAACAACTTTTCGGCCCTGTCTTACGGGGTTTATCCTGTCAGCCTTGAGGATGAAACAAATACCTTTTCCGATATGGCGATCCGCTTTCTGATCCAGGCCGGTATGGTTGAAAAAGACGAGAAAATGATTTTGATAGAGGATGAATCCCATGACGGAGACGTCTTGCCGGAAACCTTGTTGATGAAAATATTTAAAGTCTGAACAAATGGAAATATTGCAGTTTGACTGGCAGCTTATCTGGTTTCACTCTTATCATCTTTTAGCGGCTTTCCTCCTGGCACTTCCGCTTGGCTGGGACAGGGAAAAAAGCAGCAGGAACTTTGGTCTGCGCACATTTCCCCTGGTCGCTGTGGTTACCTGCGGATTTATGATGATTGGTATTTCTGTTATCGACAACACAGGTGGTGAGGCCCGTGTTTTTCAGGGTATTATCACGGGTATAGGGTTTATCGGCGGCGGCTCTATTCTGACCAGCAGTGATAAAGTCAAAGGAACCGCAGCTGCGGCCACGATTTGGAATACAGGAGCGATTGGAGTTGCCGTTGCTTTCGATCGATATGAAATTGCAATAATTCTCTCTGCTTTGAATTTTCTCACTCTCCTGCTTTTTAAGGAGGTAAAAGAACATGCAATAGAAAATGATAACGGTGAAAAATAGATAGATCATATAGCGCTGCGTGTTCGAAGCCTGGCACAAAAATTGAATATACTAAAGTATAAAGTATGCTCAATCAAAACTCAAACAGGAGGAAGACCATGAAATCAAGCACAAAAGACAAAGCGGATGGCAAGATGCACCAGGTGAAAGGTAAGATCAAGGAGACCGGCGGAAAAGCAGTCGGTAACGAAGACCTGGAAGGCGGGGGCAAAGGCGAAAATTCAGAAGGGAAAGCTCAGGAGAAGACTGGGGACTTCAAGAAGGTTGGGGGAAAATAGAAAGGTTGTTCTCGTTATGTGCCCATCGTGCCGCGAAAAGGTCGTTGAACACCAGATCCCCCGTCTTTACGGGGCAGAAGATCCGCAATTTTCTCGCACAATGGGGACATTGCTTGGCACGGGCATGCTGGATGGAAATCGAGTGGAGGTGCTTTTGAATGGTGACGAGATCTTCCCGAGGATGCTGCACGAAATCCGAAGCGCCAAAACAACCATCACGTTTGAAACCTTCATCTACTGGTCCGGCTCGATGGGCAGTGAATTTGCAAACACCCTTGCCGAACGTGCCCGCGTGGGCGTCAAGGTTCATGTTCTGCTCGATTGGATCGGCAGCAACAAGATGGACGCGTCTCAACTCTCATTAATGGAGCAGGCCGGAGTCCAGGTGCAAAAATATCATAAACTACACTGGTATCAGTTAGGCCGATTGAACAACCGCACACACCGCAAGCTGCTGATTGTCGATGGACAGACCGGTTTTATGGGCGGTGTTGGTATCGCAGATCAATGGACTGGACATGCCCAGGATCCTGAGCATTGGCGTGATTCGCACTATCGTGTCCAAGGCCCTGTGGTGGCGCAGATGCAAGCGGCCTTTATGGGCAACTGGATCAAAGTCAGTGGTGATGTACTCCACGGGTTTGAGTATTTCCCTCCGCTGCAGCCGGTCGGTACCGGCAAAGCGCATGTGTTCAGCAGCTCTCCGTCGGGGGGAAGTGAAAGCATGCGGCTGATGTTCCTGCTCGCAATCACTGCCGCCAGTCACTCTATTCGCCTCTCCACTCCGTACTTCATTCCCGATGCATCGACAATCAAAGCACTAACCGATGCCGCAAAACGCGGCGTAGCCGTCCAGATCATTACAGCCGGCAACCACACAGACAGTGAGACGTCAAGGCGTGCATCGCGCGCGCGATGGGGTGCCTTACTCGAGACCGGTGTTGAAATACATAAATATCAGCCGACCATGTACCACTGCAAGGTGATGATCGTAGATGGGCTCTGGACAACGTTTGGCTCGACGAATTTCGATCCCCGTTCATTTACCCTGAATGACGAGGCTAATGTTAACTATTACGACGTCGATTTTGCCAGTCGTCAGATCAAGATTTTTCAGGAAGATTTAGCGCATACGCGACAGGTTACATTCAAAGAGTGGAAGGACCGGCCGCTT
>JAABTZ010000327.1 GCA_011389605.1 Desulfobacteraceae bacterium | reverse complement strand
TCCGATCTTTTTTCAAATTAAGCATCAATAAAGAATGCGTAAATCATTTACCGTCTTTTTAACGCAGCTGGCCGTTGACTGCATTGACTTAAGTCAAGCTATCTGATTTGACAGGCGGTGATGCAGGAAATATTTTTAACATGAGAAATCAAGGCTATTTTCACTAAAACCACAGGAACACGAGGAGACGCAGCATGTATGACAAAGATGAGCTTTGCAGAAAAATCAAGGATATTTACCCGGATATCGGGGAATGCGGCATTGATGTTAATGTGGATTATGATGATGATAAAAAAACGTGGATCGTGGATCTGAAAAAAGACAACCACGAGCTTAAAACCCACCTGGAACCCGAGGATGCCGAAACCTGTATGCTTGGCAAGCAGTGCATCGGCCTTGGTATTCAGATCGCCCAGCTCAAGGACAATATCCTGAAGACCTGACAGTACTTTTCCGGGCCGGGGAAACCCGGCCCGGGTTTTTATATCTGCTGGCCGCAAAAAAATCTTGAAAAAATATTGACAAGCAATTTTTTAAAGGTTATTAATATTTCAATAAAAGTTTGGATTGCAAAACTTAATTTGGGCTCCAAAAGATATTATATTGAATCTTATTTGTCGAGGAAATTTAAATGACAGATCTTCAAGAGCAGAAAAGGGTTCAAAAGCCCTTGACCCCTGTGATGGAAGATTATCTTGAAACTATTTTTGATCTCGATTCTGAGAAAAAAGCAGTGCGGGTAAAAGATATTGCAAAACGCCTGGATGTTAAGATGCCCACTGTGACAAGCATGTTAAAGACTTTGAGCAAGCGGGCCCTGGTTAATTATGAAAAATATGAATATATAGAGCTAACCGCCAGCGGGTTGGCCGTAGGCGGGGAAATGCGCCGCAGGCACGGGGTTTTATATAGATTTTTAACCGATATTCTCCATATTGATCCTGAAATGGCCGATGAGGAAGCCTGCAAAATGGAACACGCCCTGAGCGAAAAAACCTTAGAGAGCCTTACGGATTTCATGGACTTTATCCAGAAATGTCCCCGCGCGGGTCTGGATTGGCTTGAGCATTTTGAAGAATACCGTAAACACGGCTATGAGTTTGAAAAATGCCGCATGCTGAGCAGCGGGTTTGCCTGTGAGTTAAAAAACCAGGCAGAACAATTACAGGACAAATCCCTGCCGGCAGACGAATAAGTAATGATGAACCCGTAAAAAGTCTGTTTTCAGATGGCACCGTAAAAAAAAGTCGGAGCAGGGCCGTCTAACCGGTCTAAACCCGGAAGGCGGTTATTATTTTGCACAATAAGTTAGAATTATAAAACAAAATTAGTAATTTCTAATAACTTAGCATCCGGGATGCATCAAATCAATGATCTTTAACTTTTTACAGCCCTCATCTGAAATCAGACTTTTTTATGAAACCCTCAAATTTTCAACATTTTTTTACTTTGGAGAAAAAGAAAGGAAGAAAATGAAGAAGGCGCTTTTGTCTATACTGTTAATTGGTTTTGCGTGTTTGGTCTGGCCGGGTTTGCCAGCACTGGCTACGGAGATGTCAAATTATGAGCTGACGCAGAAAATCAAGGAACTGGAAGAAAAAACGGGCCTGGAAAGGTTCTCGGAAAGGTGGGCGGACCGGATCACCATAGGCGGGCTTCTTGAAGTTGAAGCGGGTTATGAAAGAATGGATTATTCCGATTCGTCACTGGGCGATGAAAAATCAAGCGATTTATTTCTTGCTACCGTTGAATTTGGGATTGATGCTGAATTAAGTGATTATATCAGCGGCCATGTTGTGTTTTTGTGGGAAGAAGATGAAACCGAACCCGTTGATCTTGATGAAGGATACATAACGCTCAGGCCGGGCAAGGAAAGTTTGCTTTTCCTTACAGCCGGAAAAATGTATGTGCCCTTTGGCAATTTTGCCACCAACATGATATCAGACCCCCTTACTCTGGAAACAGGTGAAACCAGGGAGACAGCCGCGCAGTTTGGAGTTGAAGCAAACGGATTTTACGGCTCTGTTTATCTTTTCAACGGCGATGTTGATGAGTTTGATGAAGACAGCCATGTTGACAATTTCGGTGCAAATGCAGGGTATGTATTTGAATCCGAAGATTTCAGCCTTGATCTTGGCGCGGGTTATATAAACAGTATGCTTGATTCCGACGGGCTTGAGGAATTTATTTCTGATGAAGGCATTGACAGCGTGGATTCCTACGCAGGCGGCTTTGCAGCCCATGCGGTTTTTTCTTCAGGCCCTTTTACACTCATTGGTGAATACATTAAATCTCTTGATAACATTGAGTTTGTGGATCAGGGTCAAAAGCAGAAGCTTATGGATGAGATTTCAGCATGGAATATCGAGCTTGGATATGGTTTTATGCTTGCCGGCCGGCAGTCGCTTTTTGCAATTGCCTGGCAGGGAAGCGATAAAGCAGATAATTTCCTGCCTGAAAACAGATTTATGTGCACTGCGGGCATGGATATTTTTGAGGGCGCCTCCATTGCTCTTGAATACTTCCATGATGATTATGAAAACGATGACAAGGTCGACACGGTGAACGCACAGCTTGCCTTTGAGTTCTGATTTCTAAGTAATTTCGTTCAAGGCTCAAAGTTGACACTCTCGTAAAAAGTCGATTTTCAGATGGTGCCATCAAAGTTTAAAAAAAATAAAATCAATATCTTCAAACATGCGGTAAAAAGTTATTTGGAGTGCGCGGTCCCGGGCGCAGTCCCGGGGGGAATGCTTCCAGGGAAATCATTTTTTTGTGCTTTAACGAATCGGACATGCGTTTTGTCGTGACATTTCCTTGACTTGGGCCTGCATAGTGGTATTGTCTATTTTGAACCTGGCAGGTATCCGGCACTGGGTCGGAAAAAAACCTAATGCCGGCTTTGCATTTATCCAGGTACAAAACGGCCCTTAAGAATAATGTCAGAAGACAAACTTACCCAGCTGCTTTCGGAAAAACAAAACCTTACCCGGATTCTGGATCATTTAAAGGAGGGCATTATCGCCCATGATCTGGAACGCCGGATATTTTTTTTCAACGAAGAAGCTGAGCGCATCACCGGGTACAGCAGAAATGAGGTGCTTGGAAAGGATTGCCATGAAGCCTTTGGAAGTCCTTTCTGTGGTCAGAAATGCCTTTTTGACGGCAGCCATTGCCAAAATCCCCAGGATCTGCCGGATTACATGGAATATCCCGTCAACATACTGACCAGGGACGGCCGGAGCCGCAAGGCGGAAATGTCGGTATCCCCAATCAGGGACGAGTCCGGCAAAATCGTTGGCGTGCTTGCCTCGGTTCAGGATCTGACAGAACTTTTAAAGCTTCGTTTCAAGGCAGGGGAGCTTTCGGGCTTTGGCAGCATTATCGGCCGGGATCACAAGATGCTGGGGATTTTCCAGCAGATCCGTGATCTTTCAACGTATGATTATCCGGTCCATATCTACGGGGAGACCGGCACGGGAAAAGAGCTGGTGGCAGAGGCCATTCACCATGAAAGCAGAAGAAACGGGGCTCCCTTTGTTCCCATCAACTGCGGGGCCCTGCCGGAAGGGCTTATTGAAAGCGAATTGTTCGGCCATGTTAAAGGGGCGTTTACAGGTGCTATCCGGGAGAAAAAAGGACGCTTTGAACTGGCAGACGGCGGCACTGTGTTTCTTGACGAAGTGGCAGAGGTTTCTGGTCACATGCAGGTAAAGCTGCTGCGGTTTCTTCAGACCGGACAGTTTGAAAAGGTTGGCGGGGAAAAAACCGTATCTGTGGATGTGCGGATTATAAGTGCCACCAACAAGGACCTTAAAAAAGAAATCCGGCAGGAGACATTCAGGAAGGATTTGTATTACAGGCTAAACGTGATTCCTGTTCATCTGCCGCCCCTTCGCGAACGGAGAAACGACATTCCCCTTCTCATGGAGCATTTTCTTAGAAACGCTGCCAGGCAAAACGCCGACGAACCGCCCAGGGTGGTTTCAGAAGAGGCCCTGGAGCTGATGATGGACTATGACTGGCCGGGAAATGTAAGACAGCTTCAGAATGTCATTCAGTTTGCCATTGTCAGATCGGCCGGCAGTGTCATACGTCCATCCTGTCTGCCCATGGAGCTTCGGGCAGGGCATCCAAAAACAAGGCGCCGTGGTCCTGACAAAAAACTTGACACTGAATCGGTACACGCGGCCCTTGAAAAAACCGGCG
>JAABTZ010000326.1 GCA_011389605.1 Desulfobacteraceae bacterium | reverse complement strand
CGATTCCCTGGCAGGATGCCGGGATTTGGAAACTGTCATAGATGGCATGCAGGAGGCCGTGGAGCAGAGCACCGAAGAAATCGAGGAATTAAGCGCTGCGAAAGTCGTGGATGCAGGCGCTTTGGGGATGTTTGTCTTTCTGGAAGGATTTTTAAAAAGCTATTGCGCTGAGAACAGCAGCTTCAGGGCTGTTGACAAAATTTTTGAAAACCGTCTTAAAATCGATCCGGCCTATGCAGCACAGACAGAAGACGGATATTGTGTGGATGCGGTGGTGGAGTTAACCGGCCAAAAGATCGCGGAAAGCCAATCCCTGGAAACCGATGCGGAAAACCTCACGGTTTACACCAGCGGCCGTTACGCCAAAGTCCACCTGCACACCCAAAACCGGCATTCGATTCGGGGAAAAATCGGACAAATGGGCCGTATTGTTTCATGGAGCGAAGACGACATGGCAGAGCAGGCCGAAGCCTTCAGACTGCCCGGGTCAGAAAGCCGGATTCATATTGTCACTGATGCCGCCGGATCAATTACACGGCAGCTGGCAGGCCTGATAGATATCACACTGCTGGAAAGCTATGTCACCCTCGGAGATCTGTGCATTCCGGAAACCTGCGTAAATCCCCAACAGCTATATGATTCCATGAGAAGCCGGGTCAGGGCATCGACTTCCCAGGCATCGGAATTTGAACGCCATCAGCATTACGCCCGGCTTATGTCCCAGCATGCCCATGTTGTCTATCTTTGCGTAGGCTCTACTTATACGGGAAATTACCAGGTGGCCGCAGACTGGAAAAAGAAAAATGATCCGGAAAACCGTTTTACGGTCATCGACACCGGGGCGGCATCAGGGCGCCTTGCAGCCCTTGTTATAGCCACTGCCCGTTATGCAGCAACCGGCGGTCAGGCGGAAGAAGTGATCGAATTTGCCCGGAAAAACATTGATAACTGCGGGGAATACATCTTTCTAGATGAACTAAAGTACCTGGCCGCAGGCGGCAGGATGTCAAAGACCGGAGCCTTTTTCGGAGACATGCTCCACGTAAAGCCGGTTATAAGCCCCCTTGCCCATGGCGCGGAAAAAGTCGGCATTGTGCGCAACACACAAGCCCAGATCAGATTTGCCGAAGACAGGCTTAAAAATGACCTAAAAACAGCAGACAATCCCCTTATCATTCTTGAATATTCGGATAACAGGCAATGGGTGTCCGGACTTGTCAGGGAAAAAATCCAGGCACTTTTTCCAGGCGCTGAAATTCTGCTTCAACCCATTTCCATGACCTCGGGCGTACATATCGGCCCGGGTGCCTGGGCCGTGGCCTATTGCAAAAAAAGCCCGCAGCCGTGAAATCCGATAAACAAAGTCCTGCCACGGCACCAGAGCCCGGCCAGGCCGCTTGCGGCCCTTTGAATGCAAAAAACAAAAGCAGATTTGCCATTGTCATCCCTGTTTATAACCATGGCAAAAGCGTTACAGACGTTATTGCCCGTGCCCGTAAGCTAAACCTGCCCGTAATTGCAGTGGATGACGGCTCAACAGATGATACGCCCGGCCGACTTGCCAGGCTCAATGGTATTTATGTGATAACCCATCAGCGCAACACCGGCAAGGGCGCAGCCATTAAAACCGGCCTGAAAGCTGCCTGCAGCATTGCAGACTGGGCCCTGACCATGGACGCTGACGGCCAGCATGACCCCGCAGATGCTCGGGCGCTTATCCGGCAGGCAAAAAGTTTCGGCCGGGGGCTTATAATAGGATGCCGCAAAGGGATGGATCACCCCAACGTGAAATGGAGCTCGCGGATGGGCCGCAGATTCTCCAACTTCTGGGTACTGGCCTGCGGCGGACCCAAAGTTTCAGATTCCCAGAGCGGATTCAGGGCCTATCCTCTGCCCGACGTCCTCAACTGGAAAACCATTGCAGACCGGTTTAATTTCGAGGTAGAAGTCCTGGTCCAGGCACGCAGGCACGGATTTGATGTCATTGAGGTTCCGGTTGGCGTCCATTACCTTCCGCCGGACAAACGCATATCCCATTTCCGGCCATGGCGGGATTTTCTCAGAAACGCCGGCACATTTTCCCGGCTGCTGGGACTTCGTTTTTCAGGATACCTGCGGCAATCAGCCAGGGGCGGAAGGAACTGATGCAGCCGGCCATGGGAAAAAAACCCTTTATGATCAGGGCTCTGGTCCTTGCCGTGGCAGCTGTTTTGCTGGCAGTGCTGGGCTATGCCGCAGCCGGCATACACATTGAGACAAATATATTATATACCCTGCCCCGGACAAATCCTGTCATGGCAGACGGCCACCAGGTCATTTTGAATCATCCCTACCAAAACCGTGTATTGATAGATTTAAGCACGGACAGCAAGGACACGGACCGGCTGACGGCTGGTGCCGGCATAATTGAAACTCACCTGGAACAAACCGGTTTGTTTCAATCCGTGGGAATCGAGGATGCCGGCCAGACGTTTTCCGCCCTGGTAAGCCATGCGGCCAGTCATTTGCCAGTACTGCTTACAGCCCGGGACCTTGAAAAAAAAGTTGACCCTCTGCTGGAAAAAGGCGAGCTGGAAAAACAGGTAAAAAAAAACCTCTCTGATCTTTATACCATGGGCGCCACGGGACAGGCCCGTGCAATTTTATCAGACCCCCTTGGACTTCGGCAGTTTGTCTTGGAAAAAACAAAGGCCCTTATGCCGGCCGAGGAAGTTCGTTTTCACAAGGGGCGGCTTTTTTCCAAAGATCTTTGCCACGTTTTGATCATCGCCAATCCCAAAGAATCTGCAACCGGCTCCAAAGCCGCCCGCGGTATAGATGAGGCAATAAAAGAAGCCGGAAAAACACTGGATCGGGAATATGAGGGTAAAAACGCAAAATTCACCCTTACCGCAATAGGAGCATACAGGGCGGTGATAGACAATGAAACTGCTGCCAAAACCGATGCAAGGCAGGCTGTTTTTCTTTCCGCACTGGGTATTGCAGCCCTTCTTATGCTTGCTTTTCCAAGGCCGCTCATGGGTCTTCTGGCCTTTGTACCGGCGGTGTTCGGCACCCTGGCGGCCCTGGCGTTTTATTCTTTATTCAAAGATGCCATTTCCATAATGGCCCTGGGTTTTGGGGGCGCCATTATTGCCATTACCGTGGATCACGGCATCTCCTATTTGCTGTTTCTGGACCGACCCCATGAAACAAAAGGAAAAGAGGCGTCCATGGAGATATGGGCCGTGGCTTTTATAGCGGCTCTTACATCTTCGGGCGCATTTTTCATGCTGACTTTCAGCGGATTTCCCATTCTTGCGGAAATCGGTCAGTTTGCCGCACTGGGCATCCTGTTTTCATTTTTCTTTGTGCATACCGGATTTCCACTGCTGTTTCCCGCCTTAAAACCTGCCCGGAGAAAAAACCGGCTGCCTCTGCAGACGGCAGTGGACAGCCTCGTGCTTTTGCGCAAAAAAACCAAGCTCCTCCTTGCCATGGCTGCTGCTGTTATTCTTGCTTTTTTTGCAAAACCGCAGTTTTGCGCGGATATAGAATCCATAAACACAGTCACCCAGGCCACCCTTGAGGCGGAAAAACGCGTTGCCGATACCTGGGGGGCACAGATGTTTGAACAGATCCATGTCATGGCCCAGGCCGATGATATAAACCAGCTCAGGCAGATCAGCAACCGGCTTGCAAAAGATCTGGAAACACAGTTTGCACAGAACCGGATTTCCAAGGGGTTTTTGCCTTCAATGCTTTTTCCCGGCCCTGAGCAATGCCGGGCTAACCTCGGGGCTTGGCGCCAGTTCTGGGATTCACGGGACAGGCAGCACGTTGCCGGGCAAATAGGCCGGGCTGCGGAATCTTTTGGAATGGATCCGCGGGTTTTTTCAAGTGTGTATTCAGCAGCCGATATTGACTGCTCCAACGGGGTGGCCATGGACCGGCAATTTTACAGTTTTTTTGGCATTCACCCCATAGAAGACAGCGGCTCCTGGATGCTGTTTTCAAGTCTTACTCCCGGGAAAAACTATGATCCCGGCGATTTTTTCAAAACTTTTTCATCCCCGCACCCTGATATTTATGTGTTTGACCCGGGCTATTATTCACAAAGTCTTGGCACGCTGCTTTCAGAAACTTTTCTTAAAATGCTTGCCATTGTGGTCGCAGGGGTCGTGGTTCTGCTGATAGTGTTTTTCGCGGATCTGACCCTGACAGCTGTTTCCCTGATTCCCCTGGG
>JAABTZ010000325.1 GCA_011389605.1 Desulfobacteraceae bacterium | reverse complement strand
GGTGGGCGATTCCGAGAAAAAGATTCTGGTATTGGGCTGGATGGCTTTTTCCATGGCTTCGTAGTCGCACATTTTTACCACAGTGCATTCAATATCGTAATGGCCCAGGTAGGTCTTGCAGAAGTCCAGGGTCCTTTTGTATGCGTCATCTGTGATAATCAGGTGGTCGCCTGCTTTCAGCAAACTGAAAAGAGCGGTGGTAATAGCGCTCATTCCGGATGAAAAAAGAATGGCGTCCTCGCTTTCCTCCAGAGCGGCTAGTTTTCGTTCTGCTGCCAGCTGGGTGGGATGGCCGTATCTGCCGTATTCAAACCGCTCCATGTCGCCCTGGGCGAGCTGGCGGATTTCTTCTGTATTTTTGAAAATAAAAGTCGAGGTCTGTACAATGGGAGTGGTCACGGATCCGTATTCATTAAACCTGACTTCTCCGGCATGAACAGCCCGGGTGGCGATTGCGTTTTTTTTGTATTCCTCCATTTTCAACTCCTTGACGGCTCTATGGTTGCGATCTGATTGTGGCCGTGCATGCGTGCTGCCGCAAAAGCAGCAGTTTTCATGCCCTGCTGAAATCAATACTTACATCCCCGCGGTGTTCCGGCTCTATCTGCCACAGCTGCCGGGGTGAAAGCTTAATCATGTTTGCGACAAACACATCCGGAAACTGCTCGATGCGCACGTTAAAAAGGTTGACACTTTCATTGTAAAGCTCCCGGCGGTCGGCAATCTGGTCCTCGAGCTGGGATATGCGCGACTGCAGCTGTCTGAAAGCCCGGTCTGCCTTTAAGTCAGGATAATTTTCCACCACTGCAAAAAGCGAGCGCAGGGCCTGGGAAATGGCGTTGTTGGCATCGAGCACCTCCCGGCCGGTACCTGCATTGTCAAGCTGTGAGCGTGCCTTTGTGACATTTTCCAGCACGGCCTGTTCATGCTCCATATATCCCCTGCACACGCCAACGAGTTTTGGAAGCTCATCGTATCGCTGTTTGAGCAAAACGTCAATGTTGCTCCATGCTTTGTCAATATTGTGCTTGAGCCTTATCAGGCCGTTGAAGATGGTAACCGAGTAAATAATAAGAGCAATGATTAACCCCAGGATTATCAGAAGGACAATGGAGGTCATGGTATACATATCCTTTCAGCATCAAGTTTGATGCACTCGTAAAAAGTCTGATTTCAGATGGAGCCGTAAAAAGTTCAAGATCAAGGCTTGCGCAATTTCGAAGAATGCAGCGTACTTAGCTGTACGTGAAATTCTTCAGAAATTGCGCGTAACGCAGATATTGGACTTTTTACGGTGCCATCAAAATTCAGCAGTGGCCGAAGAGGGAGCTTTTTACGGCCGAATCTGAAATCATACTTTTTAATTTAAGATGCTCAGTTTAGTGGAGAGATAAATGGCCGACTTTGAGCAGAAAATGACAGATATTCTAAATTACGGTGCATTGAACCTGGCAATGGCCATTGGCTATAAAAACAGAATTTTTGATGTTCTTCAGGACCTTGATAAGCCGGCAACCCTTGATGAAATTGCTGAGGCATCCGGGCTCAGTAAGCGGTATTTAAAGGAATGGCTGGCGATCATGGTTACAGGCGGAATCGTGGAGCTGCAGAGTGCCGGCGGCAGAGAAGATGCCTATTTTCTGCCCCCTGAGCACGCCTCTTTTCTGGCACGCAAGTCCAATGGAACCAACCTGGGTGTCTATACCCAGGAGATTCCGCTGCTCACCTCATGTGCCATGGATTCGGTTAATAAGGGCTTTGAAACCGGAGAAGGGATTTCCTTTTCAAAATACCCGGATTTTCAACAATTCATGAGTCAGCTTGCCGATGCAAAGCACGAACAGATTCTGGTTGAAAAGTTTCTTCCCTCAGTTGAAAACGGAAAACTCGTTGAGCGGCTCACCAGCGGCATCCGGGTTTGTGATCTGGGCTGCGGCCAGGGGGTTGCCTTAAATCTTATGGCCCGGGCATTTCCCGAAAGCGAGTTTACAGGTATTGACAACCATGAGCCAGCCCTTGCCCGGGGCCGGCAACAGGCGGCAAAAAACGGGCTTGCCAATGTTGTTTACAGGAATATGGACGCTGCGGCAATATGCGGAAATAAGGACTTTTATCAGAAGTTTGATTATATTTGCGCCTTTGACGCCATTCATGACCAGAGCCATCCCCTGGAGGCTTTAAAAGGCATCCGGTACATGCTTGTTCCAGGAGGTCTTTTTTCCATGATAGACATAAAGGCATCAACTGTTCTGGCCGAAAACATGGATCATCCCATGGGGCCATTTTTGTATACCGTAAGCCTTATGCACTGCATGCCCATTGGGTTAAACGACAACGGTACCGGCCTGGGAATGATGTGGGGGCGGCAGAAGGCCCGGGACATGCTAAAACAGGCCGGATTTGAGCATGTTGAGATTCTGGATATGGAGTATGACGGATTTAATCTCCATTATCTGTGCCGGGCTTCCTAACTCATTATTTGCCAAAGATGACAAGCTCGTAAAAAGTCGCTTTTAGACGGCCTTGTAAAAGTTCAGAATCAAGGCTTGCGCGATTTTGAAGAAAGCAGCTTATTTTGGCTGTTTTTACAGCAATGCGGCCCTGACCGTATCAAATCCTATGCGGTCAATCATTTTGCCAAGTCGTTCCCCTTTTTTTGCGGTCTGCCTGTAATAATCAATGACCTGGCTGACTTTTTCAAGGGCCTGCTCATCGCTTAATTCATCAAGAAGTTCCTGGGCGATTCTGGGGTTGGCCCCCACATTTCCGCCAATTACCAGGGTCCAACCTTTCTGTTTGCCGAACAATCCCACATCCCGGACCCAGGATTCCGAGCAATTGATCTGGCATCCGGATACTGCCATTTTAAATTTTCCCGGAAGCTCCACGCCATGGTATTGTTTATCAAGTTCCATGCCAACGCCCAGGGCATCCTGCTGGCCGAGTTTGCAGAATGTGGTTCCGGGACAGGAGCGCACGCTTCGCACGCAAAGCCCCACAGCAGCCCCGGGGGCCATGTCCAGATCCTTCCAGACATTATCGATGTCCTCTTCCCTGAGACCCACTATTGCAATCCTTGTGGCACCGGTAATTTTTAAGGCCTGGGCCTGATATTTTTCTGAAACATCGGCAATCTTGCGCAGAAGCTCCGGGGTTACAACCCCGCAGGGGATATGGGGTGCCACTGCATAAGTTTCTTTGTCTTTTTGAAGAATAGTCCCTTTTTCTCCAAGTTTGAGCATAATTTCTCCTTTGCTGATTTAAAATGTTTTGTCTATTCAGCTAATACCAACGCATGAATCCCGAAAAAGTTTGTAGGGGCGGACCTGCGTGTCCGCCCTGCCGGGTGGCTGAATAAATACAATGTTTTTGCCTAAACTGAGCAATTCTAAAGTGTGCCGCAGATACTCTGATTTTAGATGGCGCCGGAAAAAGTCCAATACCCGCGTTGCAATGCATCCCCCGGGAATTTGACAGTTTCATAATAAGGCTTAAAACAAAAGCGCATTGAATTCATTAAGCTGCCTGTCAAGGGATCTGGCATCGCCCACGAGTATGTTTAATTCATCCCAGAAAAGCCGGCTGTGATTTAAGTGCTTTATGTGAACAAGCTCATGGAGTAGAACGTAATCCATAAGATGTTGGGGAAGCACGGCTATTTTGTAATTTATGCTGAGGTTTTTTTTCGATGAGCAGCTTCCCCACCTGGTTTTCTGGTTTCTGATAAAGATTTTATTATAGGAAATTTTGTGCATGCAGGCAAGTTCTTCAAGTCTGCTAACAATGATACCTTTTGCAGCGGCCCTGCTGATATATCCGGAATTTTTCAGCAGTTTGCGGCTCAATTTTTCAGTATCCCTGACTTTTTCCAGCTGGACCTGAATCCATTCGGCCTTATTTCGTACAACCTGTTCTGCCTGCTGAAAAGACACTCCCCTGGGAACCGCAACCCTTATTCCACTGACCGGCTTTACGGTGATATTGATACGCCGGGCCCTGGTGCTTTTCTCCAGCAGGATCTCGCCTGTTTCCGGGAGGTCTATGATTTTAGATGTTGTCATTTAAAAAATTGTCTTCTTTCCGGTGTCATAACCCCCGAAGATTTTCCGGCCGAAGGGTCGACACGTCCAGTTTTTCTTCCAGGACCTCGTTGATCAGGGCCGGCATCTGCTGGTTGTCCTTTTGCAGGGTCCTGCTGACGGGCAGGTAGCTGGAGGCATGGCCGC
>JAABTZ010000324.1 GCA_011389605.1 Desulfobacteraceae bacterium | reverse complement strand
TCACATCAAAATGCTCGCTGGCAAAAAGATACCCCTCGGCAGCTTCGCCGGCTACCTTCTCCATGTCCCCGGAGTGTTCGGTACCGCAGATGGGGGCATCAACTCCCATTTTACGAATGTCCTTGATCACATAACCCACGTCCAGGCCTGTGCTGGGGCAGAAGATGATATCCGGATTCCTGGCCCTGATAATGGAGGCCTCGGAGGTGAAATCAGTGGCTCCGGTTTGGTGCTTTTGATGGCTGACCACTTTGCCCCCAAGGCTTTCCCAGTATTCGGTGGCTGCATCCTTTAAGGATATGGGAGCGGTCTGGTTGGCGTAGATGGTGGCCATGGTTCTGTGGCCCTGATCCCAGAGATGTTTTAAGGTAAAGGGAACTATTTCATTTCCGAGCATGCGGGTATTGTACAAATAAGGGATATTGATGAGCTTTGGACTCGAAGCCCCGCCGTTGAACACAAGAACATTTTTCTGCTTTGCCATGGACATGATCGAAAGGGTCGGAGCGCTGAACGAAGACAGAATAGCCGATGTTTTATCAATGGATGTCAGCTTCCGAAAGGCGTTCTGGGCCGGGGTGGTCTCCCCGGATTTATGATCCTCAATTACGTACTCGAACCGGTAGCCGCCAACTCCGCCGGCTGCATTGATTTCCTCAACAGCTATGTCAATGCCCCTCTCCATTGTCATACCGTACCAGGATCCTGAACCGCTCATGGCCAGGATGGCGCCGATTTTAAAAACTTTGGCATCGTCGGCTGCAGCCGGTGATCCCGTCATGCACAAAATCGATACTGCCAGGACAAGCATTTTCCATGTTTTCATAAGGCCCCCCTGTAAAAGAAAGAATAAGTCATTGGCAGACAGCGTTCAGGCACTGCCCCTTTTATTGCATCCCTCCGATGCCGGCCAAGGCCGGGTCAACAAAGGGCTTTTTGTTTTTCCGGGCTGAAAAATAAGTGTTTTTTGGAGCAATTTCTTCATTGTACATGCTTTCGTAAGAGGAAAAGCAGCAGATCAAAAAATGATTGACACTAGAGTCAACAATCGTGTATTACAATTTTAAAACTACGTCAAGCAGTTTTCCATCCACCAGGAGATTAAGCCGAATGAGCCGACTTTTCGAACCGTATATAAACAGCACACTCGATATTCCCAACCGAACAGTGCGCTCCGCTACATGGGAAGGCATGGCAGATGAAGACGGCTTTGTTCAGCCCGGACTCATTGACCTTCTTGAACAGCTGGCCGCAAATTGCGTTGGAATTGTGATCCCTGGATATTTTTATATCAGACCAGACGGCCGGGGCCTGCCGTGGCAGACCGGCATCTGGTCTGATGAGCACGTTAAAGGCTTAAAAAAACTGGCAACGGCGGTGCAGGCCCAAAACGGACGCGTGATTGCCCAGATCGCACATGCCGGAGGCAGAACACTGCCGGCTACAATCATGGGAAAGATTCCTGCCGGCCCTTCGGCCGTGGAGGGGTTTGCATACGGAACCACGCCAAGGGAACTTACTCTCGGAGAAATCCGGGAGCTTGTGGATGATTTTGCCAGGGCAGCCCTGCGGGCCAAACAGGCGGGCTTTGACGGAGTGCAGCTGCACGCGGCCCACTGCTACCTGATAAGCCAGTTTTTAAGTCCTTACTGCAATCGCCGCAAGGATGCATACGGCGGTACACCGGCCGGGCGCAGACGGTTTCTGACAGAAGTCTATGAGGCTGTTCAGGCTGCTGTGGGCCCCGAATTTCCTGTATTAATCAAAATCAATACCACTGACGGCATTGAAGGCGGCATTACCGTGGAAGAATCCCTTGCAGCCACCCGGCAGCTGGCTGATCTGGGCCTGGCTGCAGTTGAGGTCAGCGGCGGCATGGCCGGATCCGACAATAGCCGCCCTTCCAGAAAAGGCATAAGCAAACCATCCCAGGAGGCATACTTCCGGGACATGGCCAAAGCTTTTAAAAAAGAGCTAAGCATTCCCGTGATACTGGTGGGTGGAATCAAGTCCCCGGAAGTGGCCGAAGACATACTGGCAAGCCATGATGCGGATTTTGTGTCCATGAGCCGGCCGCTGATCTGCGAGCCGGATTTGGTGCGGCGATGGAAACAGGGCGACCGGGCCCGGGCCAGATGCGTTTCATGCAACAAATGCCTGGCAGAAGGCTTGAAAGGCACGGGCATTGCCTGTGTAGGCCTTTCTGATAACCAGCAGGTAAAGGGAGACTCAGTTGAATAGCGCAGGGGAAAAAACGGAAAACAACAATTTCCCCGTGTCAGTGGCAATAGCCGGTGCCGGCACCATGGGCCACGGCCTGGCCCTTGTCATGGCCCGTGCCGGCCACCGGGTAATGCTTTTGGATACCGACAGGCAGATCCTGGAAAAAGCCCTTGGGCAGATCCGCGGGCACCTGGAAATGCTCCGGAAAGAAGGCCTGGAAAATCGGCCTGTTAAGGAAATTTCAGACCGCATTCAGATATCCACCGAAAAACAAGCCCTGGCAGACATGGATCTGATCATCGAGTCCATATCAGAAGACCCGGCAGTCAAGGCCGCCTTTTACAAACAGGTTGGCGACATTTGCCGGCCCGATGCCGTCATTGCCAGCAACACCTCTTATCTCAACATTTTCGATCTTGCTCCTTTCGATATACAGAAAAGACTTCTGATCTCCCATTTTTATGCCCCGCCCTACCTGATCCCCCTGGTTGAACTGGTCAAAGGCCCTGAAACCAGCACCGACTCCGTTGAGTGGATCAAACAGCTGCTTTTCCGGGCTGGTCAGCAGCCCGTGGTGATTGAAAAATTCATACCCGGATTTATAGTCAACCGGTTGCAGCGCGCCATGGGAAGGGAAATATTTCACCTGATCGACGGCGGCTATGCAACGCCTGAAGAAATCGACAGGGCCGTGTTAAACAGCCTGGGCATACGTCTTCCAGTACTCGGGGCGGTGCGGAGGTATGATTTCGGGGGGCTTGATTTTGCCCAAAAGGTCCTGTCCAACCCGTCTATCGGGCTGGTCAGCGAAGACCGGCCTTCTTCGGCTCTCGATGACCTGGTTTCCAGGGGGCACCTGGGGGTTAAAACCGGCCGGGGATTTTACGACTACAACGGCCAGGACTTGGCAGAGATCCATGCAAAGCGCGACCGGCTGCTGATCCGGATGCGCGCTTTGATGCAGGAAATTCAGGACACATTTTGAAATCAGGCCCGGCCCGCCAAGCAGTGCAATCCATGCGGAGCTAAACTGCAGGGCCGCTTCAGAAACAAAAAGCCACGAGGAACGCCCATGCAGGCACCTGTTATCATTACCGCAGCGGTCACCGGCTCCTTTCCCACCAAGGAAATGAACCCCTCCGTTCCCTATTCGCCTGAAGAAATTGCTGATGCAGCCATTGAAAGCCACAATGCCGGCGCAGCCATTGCCCACATCCACGTTCGCGATCCCGAAACAGGAGAGCCGGCCTTTGAAATTGACCTTTTCCGCCGGGTGCTCGACCGGATCCGCGAAAAATGCGACATGGTGGTAAACCTGACCACCAGCGGCCTGCGGCTGACGGGCCCGGATGTCATAGAAAAACGACTGGAGCCCGTTTACCTCAAGCCCGATATGTGCTCCCTGGATCTTGGATCCATGAACTTCCAGGACCGGGTGTTTTCCAATTCTCCCCAATGGGCGCAGCAGGCGGCTGAAACCATGCAGGAACAAAAGGTAAAACCTGAGATTGAGGTATTTGAGCCCGGCCATATCGGCCAGGCAAAAGACCTTATCAGCCAGGGCCTCATTGATTCTCCTGCATGCTTCCAGCTGTGCATGGGGGTTCGCTGGGGCATTGATGCAACCCCGGAAAGCCTGATGTTTATGAAAAGCAAATTGCCCGAAAATGTCCAATGGAGCGTTCTTGGCACAGGGGCTGCTCAAATTCCGATGATTACCATGGGAATCCTTCTGGGCGGCAACATACGGGTGGGCTTTGAAGACAATATTTATTTGAAAAAAGGCGTTGCTGCCCGTGACAATGCCCAGATGGTGGAAACCGCCGCGGATTTGGTCGAACGCCTGGGCCGCCGGGTAGCAACAGCCGCCCAGGCACGCAGGATGCTGGGGATCGTCGGGCACGGATAATAGTTCGCGCAACATTGATACTGAAAGGACATGCAATGAATCCGGAAATTTTACGGGAGGTTGTCAAAACAGGCCGGGTCTATGACCTTGGAATGGAATA
>JAABTZ010000323.1 GCA_011389605.1 Desulfobacteraceae bacterium | reverse complement strand
AGCCTTGATCTTGAACTTTTTACAAAGCCGTCTAAAAGCGCCTTTTTGCGAAGCCGTCAAGCCTGTTTTTTTGTCTGTTTACAATCCCGTCAGGATATGAGATATATAAAGGCTATTTCTTTTTTTTGGTATTGTTTTGAGGAAAGTCCATCTAACTAAGCATGGCAAAGTAATCGGACTTTTGCCAAGCTGTTAACTTTGATTGTTTTTCGGGGTGCTTGTTTATGCTTTGGGACCCTGGCAATATGACCATACGGGAAGATTTTGAAAAACGGGAAAAGTCCTTTATCTCGCCTTACGGTGTCAGGGCTTCTCAATCTGCGGGGCGAAAGGAGCCCGAGCCGGCCTGTCCCGTGCGCACGGTGTTTCAGCAGGACAGGGATCGGATAGTCTTTTCCAATGCTTTCCGGCGCCTGAAGCACAAGACACAGGTTTTTTTATCCCCCCTTGGCGATCACTACCGCACCCGGCTTACCCATACCCTGGAGGTGGCCGAAGTAGCGAGAACCGTGAGCCGGGCCATGCGTTTAAACGAGGACCTGGTTGAGGCCGTGGCCCTGGGACATGACCTGGGCCATACCCCTTTTGGCCACAGCGGCGAGACAGCCTTAAAGGAAATCTATTCACCGGATTTCACCCACAGTGAGCAAAGTCTGCGGGTTGTCGATGTTCTGGAAAGAAACGGCCAGGGCCTGAATCTGACCTGGGAGGTCAGAGACGGCATTGTAAAGCACTCTAAGGGATTTGGCGATATCATCCCTGCGGATCCCGGCAAGATGGCCTCCACGGCTGAGGGACGCATTGTTCGGTTTGCCGATATTATTGCCTATCTCAATCATGATCTCGACGATGCGGTTCGAAGCGGAGTGGTTTTGCGAAAACAGATTCCGGAAGCCTGCAGCAGGATTCTGGGAAAAAACCATGCACAGCGCGCAACAACCATGATCCGGGATTTGATTTTTTCCAGCCGTCT
Organism: Desulfobacteraceae bacterium; assembly: GCA_011389605.1. Lineage (GTDB taxonomy): Bacteria > Desulfobacterota > Desulfobacteria > Desulfobacterales > Desulfosalsimonadaceae > Desulfosalsimonas. The sequence continues at coordinate 3,266 of JAABTZ010000323.1, read as the reverse complement.
TGTCAACGACCAGCTGGAACTGTCCTTTTCCGATGATGTGTTTTGTGCCATGAGCGTTCTGCGGCAGTTTCTTTATGAAAATGTCTATCGTTCGGCCCCGGTTCATGCTGAGTTTATCAAGGCCAAAAAATTGATTTCTGAATTATACTTCTTTTTTCTGAATAATCCGGACCAGCTGAGGGAAAAAATGAGCGGCCTGGAAATGAACGATACCTATTTTGATACCACTCCGGTAAAAAGAGTTATCTGCGACTACATTGCCAGTATGACCGACCGATATGTGCTGCGCCTCTACAATGAAATCTTTGTTCCCACACCCCTGGTGTAATGGCTATGATCCGGGAAGTTTCGGTATCAGAACTGGCCTGCAGTCCCCGCCTGAATTTCTTGATCCGGGAGCTTGAGCTGCTTTATGAGCAAATGGACAGAAAGTATGAAGCGGCAGCGGCCCATTACGGGTTCTGCTGCACCGGATGTGCACAAAATTGCTGCCTGACACGGTTTTACCATCATACATTCCTGGAATACATTTTTCTGCGCAAGGGCTTTGACCTGCTTTCAGAAACTGTTCAGGCTGATGTCCGCCAGGTCGCCGTACAATATGCTGAATCCCTCCGGCAGGCTCAAAACCGTAGCCAGCAAGTCCCTTTTCGCATGATGTGTCCCTTAAATCAGCAGGGCTTGTGTTTGCTTTATGCCTTCAGGCCAATGATCTGCAGGCTCCACGGCATCCCCCACGAGCTTGCTCCGCCCGGCCGCCCAAAAGTGGTCTTTGGCCAGGGATGCCCGGCTTTTGACAGCACATGCGGTCATCATCCATACCATCGGTTTGACAGGACCCCTTTTTATTCAAGGATGTCTGTGCTGGAATCCGAACTCAAGGAACTGCTCGGCATTGCCGGAAAAACCAAAAAAACCGTGGCTCACATGCTGATCCACGATATGGTGCGTATCAATGAAATATCTTAAACAGGAAGATCCCGGCCGGATCCCGGGCCGGCTGCTGTGTGGAACAGATACATTCCAATTTGCCTGCCACCCCGGGGTATCATGCTTTAACCTGTGCTGCCGGAACCTGAATCTGTATTTGTATCCCTATGACGTTATCCGTCTGAAAACCAGCCTCGGCATTTCCTCGGACCGGTTTATTGACGATTATACCCATGTGGTAATGCGGGAAGGCAGTTATTTTCCCCATGTGCTTCTGGCCATGTCTGAAAACGAGGAAAAAACCTGTCCCTTTCTATCAGAGCAGGGATGCCATGTTTATGCCGACCGGCCCCAGACATGCCGGGCTTTTCCGGTGGAGCATGCCCTGAATTTTGGCGAAAACGGTTCGCCGAAACTGCTGCACTATTTCCGGCCTCCTGATTTCTGCCAGGGCTGCATGCAAAACAGGCAATGGACGGCCAGATCCTGGGAAGCCGATCAGAACGCGGCTTTCTACAACCAGATGACCATTGAATGGGCGCAGATAGTGCGGCTGTTTTCAAAGGATCCATGGGCAGGGCAGGGCCCTGAAGGACAGAAGGGTAAAATGGCGTTTATGGCAGCCTACAATGTGGACCAGTTTCGTCGTTTTGTTCTGGAGAGCAGTTTTTTTAAAAGATTTCAGGTCAAGCCTGATTTGCGCATCAGAATAAAATCAGATGACGTGGCCCTGCTGCGCCTGGGCCTGGCGTGGATTGAGCTTGCTGTGTTTGGCATTCAGAGCCCGCGGCTGCGACTGAAAAAATAGCCGGGCGCCCATTGGCCCGCGGGTCCTTGCGCTGACAGGCAGTCCCGCGGGGAATTGTCATGAATTCTTTTTTCGTTTTTTAAGTTCCCGCCATTTATCCAGCCGCTGCTTTATAATCTTTTCATCCCCCCGGTCCGTGGGATGGTAAAAAAGGGTGTCTTTTAACGCATCGGGCAGATGATCCTGCGGTGCAAAGGCATCCTTGTAATCGTGTGCATAGCGGTATCCTTTGCCGTAGTTCAGTTCTTTCATAAGTTTTGTTGGAGCATTGCGGATATGGTGAGGCACGGGCAGGGAACCTGTTTCTTCAATCGCTTTGCGCGCCCGGCCCCAAGCGATGTAAACGCTGTTGCTTTTGGGAGCCGTTGCCAAATAGACTGCAGCCTGGGCAAGATTCAGATCGCCTTCCGGTGAGCCCAGAAAGCGGTATGCCTCCATGGCGTCCATGCTCACGGCAAGCGCCCGGGCATCGGCGTTGCCGATATCTTCGGAGGCAAAACGGACCATGCGCCGGGCAATGTAGAACGGATCTTCGCCTGCGGCCAGCATCCGGGCCAGCCAGTAGAGCGCCGCATCCGGATCACTGCCACGAAGGCTTTTGTGGAACGCTGAAATCAGGTTGTAATGCTCTTCACCTGTTTTGTCATACGAAAAGGACTTTCGCTGCAGGGCCTTTTCCACATGCTCCAGGCCGATTTCCGCAGGCTGCCTGTTTGAATCTGAGCGGACCAAATCCATTGCCGCAATCTCAACGGCATTTAGCGCCGCCCGGCCGTCCCCGTCTGAAATGGCTGCAATGTGGTCTGCGGCATCCTGGGTTATTGAAAAACCCATGTCCCCCAATCCTCTTTGGGGATCTGCAATGGCTCTTTGGATCATGGTCTTTATTTCATCTTCGATGAGGCGCTCAAGGGTTATTACCCGGCAGCGGGAAAGAAGTGCGGAGATGACTTCAAAGGAGGGATTTTCCGTGGTGGCCCCGATCAGGGTAATCAGCCCGCTTTCGACGTGATGTAAAAACGCATCCTGCTGGGACTTATTGAACCTGTGGATTTCATCCACAAAAAGAAGTGTTCGCCTGTTATGTAATTTTTTTTGCGTCCGGGCCGTTTCAATTACAGCACGTATGTCTTTGACTCCGGTGAGCACTGCGGAAAACTGGACAAAGTGGCACTGGGTCCGGGCTGCCATGATGCGAGCCAGAGTGGTTTTGCCTGTGCCCGGCGGCCCCCAGAGGATCATTGAAAAGATACGGTCGTTTTCAATGGCGTTTCGGATAAGTGAGCCCGGGCCCACGGCATGCTGCTGGCCGATGAATTCATCAAGATCCCGTGGACGCATCCGGTCGGCCAGGGGGCGGTGGGAGCCGGTGATTTTTTCGGACTGATAGTCAAACAGGTCCAAGCTGATCGGTACCTTGCTGTTGTTTTTATTTTGATCTTGCGGATTTTTTCTTTTTTACGGGCTTGTTCTGCCGGTCTTCGCCCCTTTTTCGCAGCCACAGGCGGATAGGAACCAGGTCTAATCC
>JAABTZ010000322.1 GCA_011389605.1 Desulfobacteraceae bacterium | reverse complement strand
ATTTTTCGCGGAACGGTTCTTGGCGGCAAAAACCCGGCTCACTGCCTCCGGGTTAAGGGCATCGGCACCCAGCCCGTAAAGACACAGGGTGGGAAAAATCACAAGATTTCCCTGCTGGATGCAGTCTGCAGACTCCCTGATGGCTGCAGTATCCGGGCAGTCCTTATCAACGGGCAGGATACGGGGCCTATCCCTCAAGGCTCCGGGCCTTTGCGTTTACTTCTGCTTCCATGTCAGATTTATATGCCACCAGGCGATCTTCTATGGCCGGCTCTGACAGGGCAAGGATCTGGACAGCCAGAACAGCGGCGTTTTTAGCACCGGGTTTGCCAACGGCCATTGTGGCAACCGGAACGCCCGGGGGCATCTGGACTGTGGACAGCAGGGCATCAAAACCGCTTAAAGCAGAAGAGTCAATCGGAACCCCTATAACCGGCAGGGTGGTGTGTGCCGCCATTGCACCGGCCAGGTGGGCCGCATGACCGGCGCCGGCAATAATTACCTTAATGCCCCGCTTGCGCGCGGTTTTGGCAAACTGCCCGGCACGTTCAGGGGTTCTGTGGGCCGAGGCCACGGTGAGTTCATAGGGGATTTCAAATCGTTTCAGCAGTTCTGCGGCAGCCGACATAACCGGCAAATCAGAATCACTTCCCATGATGATGCCCACGGCCGGAGCAATGGACAATCGTTTTTTTGCCTTTGCGCAGATGTCTGCCCGGTGATACTCCCCTTCCCAGGAAATCTTTTCCACAGCCTTGTATGCACGTGAAACAGCTTTATCAATATCGACTCCAAGAGCAGTTACCCCCAAAACCCGGCCTCCGGCTGTAACGATTGCATCATCTTTTAGGGCCGTGCCGGCATGGAAAGCCATTACATCCTTCATGCGCCTGACATTGGCAAGACCGCTTATTTGCGAGCCTTTGGCATAGGAACCCGGGTATCCTCCGGCTGCCATTACCACGCATACAGCCGGGCGCGGATCAAAGTCAAGCCGGCACTTTTCAAGCCCTCCTTCCATCACCGCCCTCATGACCGGCACAATATCGTTTTTGACCCTCATCATCAGGGGCTGGGTTTCAGGATCTCCGAACCTGCAGTTAAACTCAACAACTCTGATCCTGTCTTTGTCTATCATCAGGCCGGCATATAAAACACCTTTATAGGGCCTGCCTTCTGCGGCCAGGGCTTTGACCGCCGGGAGCATGACCTGATCCATTATTTTTTTCTGCATGACAGCATCAACAACAGGTGCGGGAGAATAGGCGCCCATGCCGCCTGTATTGGGGCCCTTGTCGCCGTCATGCGCTGCCTTGTGATCCTGGGATGCTGGCAGGGGCAGCACGGTTTTGCCGTCGGTAAAGGCTATAAAGGACGCTTCCTCTCCGCTCAGACACTCTTCAATCACCACTTTCATGCCTGCCTGGCCGAAAATCTCATCTTTTATCATCTGCTTTACCGTATCCACAGCCTGTTTTCGGGTATTGCAAATAATCACACCTTTGCCGGCAGCCAGCCCGTCGGCCTTAACCACAATGGGTTCTTTCATGAAATCAATATATTTACAGGCTTTGTCATAATCTGTAAAAGCCCGGCCTTTGGCCGTGGGAATGCCGTATTTTTCCATCAGGTGTTTGGCATAGGATTTACTGGCTTCGATGGCGGCAGCCGCTGCAGACGGGCCGAACACTGAAAGGCCTGCGGCCTTGAATGCGTCGACAATACCTGCTGACAGGGGTGCTTCAGGGCCGACCACGGTCATATCGATTCTGTTTTTGCCGGCAAATGCAGCCAGCTCATCAATGGATTCAGCGGCAATATCGACGCAGTTTGCAATCCCGGCAATCCCGGCATTGCCCGGGGCACAGAAAATCTCTTCAACTTCCGGACTTTGGGATATTTTCCAGGCCAGTGCATGCTCTCTGCCTCCGCTGCCTACGATAAGAATTTTCATATCATTTCACTCCATTAAAAAGGGGTTGCAAAGACTACCGGTTCTTTGGAAGACCGGCTTTTTTTTCCATGGCAAGGGCGATCAGACGATCCAGCAGCCGGGCAAAACTCATTCCCGCAGCCGCAGCCGCCAGGGGCAGCAGGCTAACAGGGGTCATGCCCGGAATGGTGTTGGTTTCCAGGACCCGAATGCATCCGTCTTTGACTATCATATCTGTGCGGCTGTATCCGCTGCAGAAAAGAGCCCGGTGGGCTGCAACTGCAAGATCCCGCCCTTTTTGCTCCACTTCCGGATCAAGGCGTGCCGGACAGATTTCATCGGTTTCACCGGCCCGGTACTTGGCATGATAATCAAAAAACTCATGATCCTTTAAAGGAACAATTTCCACAAGAGGCAAGGCTTCCAGATCCTGGTTGCCCAGAACAGCTCCCGTAATTTCAGTTCCGGGAACAAATTCCTCCAAAATAACCGTATCATCGCAGGCATGCGCAATACCCAGGGCATCGGCAAATGCGTCCGCAGAGCGCACAATGTTCATGCCAAGACTTGATCCGCCGCTTGCAGGCTTTACCACCAGGGGCAGGCCCAGCCTGTGGATGATTTTTCCGCTGTCAACGGTCTGCCCCCGCCTGCTGCTTTCCCAGGCCGGAACAGGAATACCTGCTTTTTCGTAAAAAAATTTGGACACCAGTTTATTCATGGAAACCGCACTTCCCATGACCCCGGAACACTGGTAGGGAATTTCCAGCAGGTCCAGCAATCCCTGAATGGTGCCGTCTTCTCCGGGCACCCCGTGGAGAATAACCAGGGCTGCGTCAATTAACGGGGCATCGTGGACCAGGCGCAAAAGATCAGTGCACGGATCATAGCGTGTCACTGTATAAAGGGATTTGTCCAGGGCTTCATAGACCTGGTCGCCGCCTTTTTGCGATATTTCCCTTTCACCGGAAGTGCCTCCGGAAAGCAGGGCAATGTGTGTTTTTTTATGCATAATGGCACACCGCATCCAAAACCCGGCTGCTTAATGATCAAACAGTCTCTGTTTGGCCCGATTGAACTCTTCAGGGGTAATAATTTCATTTTCCAGCATTTCAGAAAGCTGCCCAAGTTTTTCTTGTTTTGCCGATTCAGTGTGGGTCAAAAGCGGGGAGGCCGAATCAGAATCAATCAGCCGCGTACCGCTGCTGCCTGAATCATTTACCTTAAATGACGCCATGCCTCCCAGAAGCCTGACTTCAATGTTTTTGCCCCGGAATTCCGGCATTCCAAGCACTTTTACCAGGTCTCCGCTTTTTTTCCTGAAGTAGCGCAGCACCATGTATCCGGAAACCACTATAATAACGACTCCTGCGAGCAAAAGCCATGGTAAAAAGTTGAGAATCCCTGAAAAAAACAGCACCAGGATTCCCACCAGACCCAGTAAAGCCACATGGAACAGGAGTATGAAATATGCTATAAAGACTCCTTTAATGATACTGTCTTCATTTTGTTTCTGTTTGAAAAATGACATTGGCTGCTTCTTTATTTACCGCGGGTCTGTTTTTTATTCGTTGAGATGTGTTCAACGAGTTTGTGTTCATACTGCTGGGGAATATCAAATGCCGCCGAACCGCCACGCAGGGTATTGAGCTTCATGATTAAAAAATTGAGCTTTTTAAGGGTTTGATATCGAAGCGCTTCGTCTTCCATATTGGAAAGCAGTGTTTCTGTGCGGATGATCTCGTTGCGAATTTCGATTTCAGGAGGGAGGCAGTCCGCATTTTTCAAAATTTTATAGGCAAGGCGCAGCTCCTGGGGTATGCGGCTGTAATCTTCATGCTCCAGGGGCCTGCCGGCGCCTTTCAGGTTATCAAACTCTCCGTTACGCTGGGCGGCCCTGATGCGCTCTTCGACAATCTTTTCAAATCCGGTGACAATCATTTTCCCACCCCCGTAAATAACAAAGCCTCTCCGGATTTCAACAGAGAGGCTCAAAATATTCGGTTTGGTGGCGATGCAGGGATTCGAACCCCGGACGCTGCGGATATGAGCCGCATGCTCTGACCAACTGAGCTACATCGCCATATAAAAAAAAATGCATTTTTTCAATTTCAGACACACCCCAAAAACCAAAAGTTATTTAGATATCCTTTAGGACCCATGAAGTCAAGACAAAAAAATCAAGCTTTCAGGCAGTCCCGATAATCTTATTCAACCCTAAACTGAGCGTTTCAGATTTTTAAAAGCAATTAATTTTAAAGGATAACATCAATTTATATTTTAAAAATCTAAAACCCTCCGGGATTTCCAATTT
>JAABTZ010000321.1 GCA_011389605.1 Desulfobacteraceae bacterium | reverse complement strand
GAAGCATGTTGATCTTTTTGCCATTCCAATTGGCGGGACATGGAACGCCTCCAAAGAAAGCCAGGGTCTCACCCGTATTTTTCACGCTCAGCATAATGTGATACCCGTATGGATTTTCTTCGTATTTCCATCGCCAAAGGGACTCAGGCAGCTGTTTGCCAAAAACCCAGGCCCACATTTCCAGAACAGAAGAGCGATCTGTTTTTTGGTAAGGTCGAATCGTGAACTGATCTTGCCCTATGGTCTGCTTTTGTTCCATTGCCAAACTTTCTCCTGGTTTGTATACGGATTTCGGGTCCGACTGTAATATTTGCCTGGCGCAAGCTTTTCCCATATTGCTTTGGGGAAATAAAAGCAGCCCTTTGTCGCATGGCACTGGACAAAAGGCACAAAAAGTTGATTCATGGCTATCTCAAAAAAGAAAAATTCTCCCCCAGGCCCGTCTGCTTCCAGTTCAAAAACCGGCGGTCCGTTGATCTCTCCCAAATCTGGAATATCCAGGTTTAGGGGTGTCGTATTGAAATTAACACAGTATTTGCCGCAATAATATTTTTCCAGGTACTGTTGCGCGGAACGTTCAATGGCAACTGCTTTATACTGCATTGGCGCTGGCGACTGGTTGTAATAATGAATCGCATCGGCCCCGGGAACACATAATGGGTAGTCATTGTCAAGCACTGCCATAGCACAAAGATCGGTATCTTCATAATATAAAAAAAAGCGTTCGTCAAAAAGCAGGCCGCCCTTTTTTTGAACCCACGGCATATGCACCAGCAAGCATGCTCCGGAAAGAAAAGGCTCCATAAAAGGTTTACTGGCAGCCCAAAAGCGCTCATGCCTGATTTGCCAATAAAACTTTACCAGGCGTACATCCAATTCAAAAAAGGAAGCGGCCTTCATGGCAAGACCCATCCCTAAAAAATCACCTGTTGCCGGAGGCAAGAGGAACAAATGCGCTTCATCCCAGTAAAAACGCGGACCGACCAGGCCCGCCCCAAACCGCTGAGCTGCTGCAAGCAATCTGGACAAGCAGTTTTTTCCCAGGTGCACATCAGGATTGATCAATAATGCCCACTCGGTGGTTACTTGCTGCAACCCCAGGTTCACTCCTTTACCAAAACCAAGGTTGTCTCCTGCGTTGATCACTTTAACAGCAGAAAATCTGCTCTCAATGAGATCTTTTTCAACCTCGCCGCTGTTGTCAACCACTACGATTGCAGAAATATCAGATTGTTCAAATAAATGATCACACAATTGCTCCACCATGGAGCCGGTTTTATAATTTACAATCACAGCCGATACTGTCATTTTCTTTTTGCCCGTATGTTGTAGCCAATGGTTTCCAGCATATCCCTGTCCCCATGCCCGGACCGAACCATCTTATCAACAAACTCAAGCCCCTTACAGCCCGGACTCCGATGAATGGAGTCAATTTTCTCCATTTCAAAACCGGACTCTTCTAACAATTTGTTAATCGATTGCCTGGTAAACCAACGAATATGAGACACACACTGAAGTCCGCTGGGAACGTAATGAAAATTGCCGTGGAGCAGTTCCAGTAACACAGACCAGTGGCCCATGTTCGGGATGCTGCTGACAAAATACCCACCCGGACGCAAAAGTGAATAAAATTTTCTCAGTGCTGTCCATGGATCATATAAGTGCTCCAGTACATCCCCGCAATTGGCAAGATCAAATCCTGCTTCAGTGGGGCAAAAATTTTCGATGGACCCAAGATGCACGCAGTCATAATATTGTCTGGCCTTTTGAGCCAGATCCGGATTAATTTCCACTCCGACAACATAAGCATCCGGCTTTAATGCTTTTACAGCTCTGCCGTACCCTCCGGTGGCACACCCGATATCAAGAATTCTTGAGGCATCCCTTGGAATCATGCTTACAAGATCCGGTCTTTCAGAACTATAAATGTCGGAAAATCTGTGTACAAGCGCACCCGGGGCAATTCCTCTGCTTCCGGTGACATGCTTTTCTATCTGAGTCATCGAGGCTACCTGATCAGTGCAGGCCAATGCACTTGATTTAAACATTACACATCCCGGATCCAGGCAGTCCACAGGCAAAGCCTCCCGGCTCCTTTCGAATGCCAGTCGTTTTACCATGTCCAGGTATGTTTCCATATTGTAATATTCTTCAGGTGCATTGGCTACTTGCAGATCATGAACGGACTCGTTGAAAACCGGACCGCTTGCACTATAGCCATGCTTTAAAACATCGTAGAGCAAAGTGACCACTTCAGGGCAAATAACGCTCAAGGGGTCAGTAACAACCAGCAAACATCCAGAGTCTTTCTGACTGAACACTTGACAAGGTCTGTCATATAAATCGTATTGGCTCCACTGAGTTGCTGAGATCAGTCCGGAACAAAAATTTATGGATTTGCTCATGCAGAATTCGTGGCTGTACTGCACTTCGTGAATAGACGAATCCGGAGTCTTTGGCCAGTAAATGTGTATATCCAATTCTATTGCCTTTGCTCATAAATTACTTTTTCAATATGCCCGGCCACGCTATCAGCACAAAAATTTTTCCTGACCATCTTTAGCGCTGCATGTCTTTGATGGAAGCAGAGATCTTTGTCTGCAATCAGATCCAGGATTGAAACTGCAGCGCCCGCAGAATCATGAATATCGACAAATGTCGCGTAATCATGATTATGATCAAAACCCAGATAGGATGGAATTCGGGTTAACACTGCCGGACAACCACTGGCCATGGCTTCTACCGCTGGCAGGCCGAAACCTTCTGCAGGCAAGGACATGGAAATCATAAAATCGGCTCTGTGATAAAGCTTTGCCATGTCCCTGGGAGACACGCCGATATAAGAGGAATTGACTCCCGTGATTTGATTTTCTTCCTTGTCCAAAGGATGCATCGAGATACGCGTCAGATAAACCCGCGGCAGCATCTCTCGCAGCAGCCTCACTGCATGCAATGAATCAGAAACCCCTTTGCAGGAGATTGCATAATCCCCCACCACAAGAATGTTCCAGGGCAGTCTTGGCCGCAAAGATTCAGGGAGATACCACTTCCACTTCCATGAGACCTTGCCAGGCTGGTAAAGAGCCGTATCCACACACTGCCCGATAACATGTATTGGAAATGACTTCGGACCAAACACGGTTTCCAGCCGCTCTGCGAGCCATGAACCAACTGTCAGTTTTGGAATCGCACGAAGATATGCCTCCCTGATTGCAAAATGATTTTCCGCCAGTTCGGGAAAATCTGCTTCAAAACCCTGGCACAGATGCAGGACAATCGGGACGCCTGTTGCCAGGGCAGGCTCGACTGTAGTCCAGTACGTTGCAATGACAGCATCCGGTAAGGCTTCGTTTACAAACGGCTGGTCCAGGTGTTTTACAAACTCCACGTCTACATTGTAAGGATACCAATCCGAATCGCCTCCCATGGTACGGATTTTCACCTCGTGCCCATTTCGACTCAACGCACGTGCCTGATCAAAAACGACTCTAACACCCCCGCCTTTTGCCACTGAATCCATGAGATAGCAGATACGCATTGTCATGAAAATAGCCTATAGTACATCGCCGAATGCATTTTTCGCACGCATGAAAAACCAGGTGCCAAGGCCGTATGCAAAAACAGAAACAAGGGCTATGTAAAGTGCCTGTCCAAAATCAAGGGGAAGACCCAAAACCGCCTGGCGGTAGAGCTCCACAAAACCCCACATGGGATTGAATTCCATCGCAGTGCGGAAAGCTTCCGGCAGCATGGAAGCAGGATAAACAATAGGGGTTGCATAAAACCAGACCATCAGCACAATGGCTAAAATTTCCTTTACATCCCGGATAAACACGCACAAGGCAGATAACAAATTTGCCAGCCCCCAGGTAAACAGGGTCTGAAGCAAAAGCAGGAAAGGAAGATAACCCCATGAAAAATCGCAAAAACCAAATACTGCCAGTACCACAAGAAAAAACGCATACCCTATCCCGTTGATAATAAATGAGGCAAGAACCGCGCCTAAGGGCAGCAGTGCTACCGGGAAATAAACCTTGGTAATCAGATTGGCGTTTTCAATGAGCACAATCGTGGACCGCGACAAGCTTTCTGCAAACATGAACCAGGGGAAAAAACCAGTGAGAAAATAGACGGTGAAATTGTCGGTTCCGGTCTCCCCCGCGCTGACCTGAATCCGAAGCACAATCGAAAATATAAAGAGGTAGGTGACTATGGTTGCCAACGGATTGATCAGCACCCACAGGTTG
>JAABTZ010000320.1 GCA_011389605.1 Desulfobacteraceae bacterium | reverse complement strand
GAAGAATGCAGCGTACTTAGCCGTACGTGAAATTCTTCAGAAATCGCGCGTAACGCAGATATTGGACTTTTTACGGTGCCATCAACACTTGATGCACTTAAAACTTAACACTGCCTGCAAAAAAGACTTTTTACAGGCTTGATGCACTCGTAAAAAGTCGCTCTTAGACGGCTTATCAGAAAAAATTTCCACAGATTTTTCTTGACATTAAATCCAAGGCTTCTTTATCCTGATATAGAAGCAAGATAATCATAATCGCCGTTGGGGGTGCCGATATCCGGCTGAGAATCCGCAAAAAATGCGGATAACCCTTTAAACCTGATCAGGGTAATGCCTGCGCAGGGAAAACGATGCGAAAACATCCGGGTCGGAATTTGATCCGCAATGGACGTTGAGCCGTTTTCCCGTTATGGGCAAAACGGCTTTTTATTTTAACCGCAAAAGGAGAAGTCAAACATGGCACTTGATGAAATTGTAATATCCCGGGCCATAATCGACCGGTATCACGAAAAGCTTTTAAACAACCTTGAAACAGATGTGGCAATTGTGGGCGCCGGTCCTTCCGGGCTGGTGGCAGGATATTTTCTGGCACGGGCTGGCAAAAAAGTGGTACTTTTTGAGCGGAAACTCAGCATCGGCGGCGGGATGTGGGGAGGCGGCATGCTGTTTAACGAAATCGTTGTTCAGTCAGAAGCCCTGGCTATCCTGGATGAATTCGGCATCAGGCACAGGCAGTATAAAGACGACTACCACACTGCAGACGGGGTTGAGGCCGTGGCGTCATTGACGGCAGAAGCCCTGCGTGCCGGGCTTACAATCTTTAACTGTGTTACCGTGGAAGACGTGATGATGCGCCCCGACAGGGTGGAGGGACTGGTCATAAACTGGTCGCCGGTGGAAATGGCAGGACTCCACGTTGATCCGCTAACAGTTCGATCCGCCTACGTTATCGACGCCACCGGCCACGACACTGACGTGGTGCAGATGGTTGACAAAAAAATGCCCGGGCGCCTCAATACTGAAACCGGCGGCATAGTCGGCCAGAAAGCCATGTGGGCTGACCGGGCAGAAAGCGATACCCCGGCAAACACTAAAGAAATTTTCCCCGGCCTTTATGTCGCGGGCATGGCTGCCAATGCCTCGGCCGGCGGTCCCCGTATGGGGCCGATTTTCGGGGGCATGCTCCTTTCCGGTCAAAAGGTTGCCCGGGAACTATCAAAAAAACTTTAAGGATATATCATGACACAGCTGGAATCGGCCAAGGCCGGACAAGTCACTGATGAAATGCGCCAGGTGGCCCAATCAGAAAATGTTTCGACTGCAGATCTCTGCAGCTGGATTGCCAAGGGACTGGTGGTCATTCCAAAAAACATTCACCGGGACTTTGTGCCCCGGGGTATTGGAAAAGGACTGCTTACCAAGGTCAATGCCAATATCGGCACATCGCCGAGCCGCCAGGATCCCGGCGGGGAACTGAAGAAACTTGATGCAGCCGTTGCCGCAGGGGCCGATGCAGTAATGGATTTGTCAACGGGCGGAGATCTTGATGCAACCCTGGTAGCCATCCTTAATCGCTCCCCGGTGATGATCGGAACAGTGCCCATTTACAAAGCCGCCAGTAAAATACTGGCGGCAAAGCGAACCTGCGTTGAACTCAGCGCAGATGACATTTTCAATGAAATCCAATCCCAGTGCAGGGCCGGAGTGGACTTTATCACCGTTCACTGCGGCATAACCACAGAGACCCTGAGGGTCTTAAAGGGGTGCAAGCGCCGGATGGGGATAGTATCCAGGGGCGGAAGCCTTCTGGCTGAATGGATTGTGCAAAACAAAGAGGAAAACCCCCTTTACGCCCAATTTGACCGGCTCCTTGAAATTGTCAGGGCCCATGACGTCACCCTTTCTCTTGGCGACGGTCTGCGGCCCGGGACCATTTTTGACGCCCAGGACCGGGCCCAGATAAGCGAACTTATTGTGCTTGGAGATCTTGCCCGGCAGGCCCGGGATGCAGGAGTACAGGTTATGATTGAAGGGCCAGGACATGTTCCCTTGTCCCGCATTGCCCTGGACATGAAACTTCAGCAGCAGCTTTGCGGCATGGCTCCCTATTATGTGCTCGGCCCACTTCCCACTGATATAGCAGCCGGCCATGACCATATTGCAGGGGCTATTGGCGGAGCTATTGCGGCTGCAGCCGGCGCTGATTTTCTCTGCTATGTTACCCCGGCCGAACATCTGACCCTTCCCGGGCAAGCCGAGGTCCGGGAAGGGGTGATAGCCTCTAAAATCGCAGCCCACATCGGGGATCTTGAAAAAGGCATTGCCTCTGCCTGGTCACGGGACCGGGAAATGACAGCCGCAAGAAGCCGTTTTGACTGGCAGGCAATGTTTGCCCAGGCCATTGATCCGGAAAAAGCCCGTGCCATGCGCTCCCAAAGCGAGGACAAGGACAGGGACGTATGCACCATGTGCGGCGATTTCTGCGCCTTGAAAACCTATGGCCGGGCCATGGAGGAAATCAAATAAGTACAGCAAACACAACCCATGAAGCAAAAGGAGTCTGTGTCATGGTGGAATTTAATTACCAGCCCATGTTTCCCTTAAAGGATGACGGAACGCCCTACCGGAAGCTGGCCGGCGCCCATGTTTCCATGGCTGAGTTTGACGGCTGGCCTGTGCTCAAAGTTGAGCCCGAAGCTCTCTGCCTGCTCGCAAAACAGGGGTTTACCGATATGGCCCATCTTTACCGCACCGCTCATCTCAGGCAACTTGCCGCCATTCTCAAGGATCCTGACAGCTCTGAGAACGACCGGTTCGTGGCACTGGAAATGCTTAAAAACGCGGTGATCTCTTCAGAATTTGTCTTTCCCATGTGCCAGGATACCGGAACCGCAGTCATCATAGGCAAAAAAGGCCAGCAGGTCTGGACAGGAGACAATGACAAAAAGGCCCTTTCCCTGGGCGTGTTTGAAGCCTATACTGAAAATAACCTGCGCTATTCCCAAAACGCCGCCCTGGATCTGTACACGGAGAAAAACACGGGATGCAACCTGCCGGCCCAAATCGAACTCTACGCCACTGCCGGTAGAAGCTATGATTTTCTGATGATCGCCAAGGGCGGAGGTTCGGCCAACAAAACATATTTGTTTCAGGAAACCAAGGCTGTTTTAAACGAAAAAGCACTGGTCCCGTTTCTGACGGGAAAAATGAAATCTCTGGGAACCGCTGCATGCCCTCCTTATCACCTGGCCGTGGCAATCGGAGGCACATCTGCTGAAGCCAACCTTAAAGCCGTCAAACTGGCATCAGCCGGATATCTCGACACCCTGCCCGCATCGGGAAACCCTTACGGGCACGCCTTCAGGGATGCTGCAATGGAGGCAAAATTACTGGCAATTTCAAGAGATCTCGGCCTTGGCGCCCAGTTCGGGGGCAAGTATTTCTGCCATGACGTGCGTGTTATCCGGATGCCCAGACACGGGGCATCATGCCCCATCGGAATCGGGGTCAGCTGCAGTGCTGACCGCAACATCAAGGGAAAAATAACCAGTGAGGGTGTTTTTATAGAGCAGCTGGACACAGACCCGGCACGTTTTCTGCCTGAAGGCCAGGCAACAGAGACCCGGGCAGTAAATCTCGACTTAAACCGGCCCATGGAAGAAATCCGCAGGGAGCTTAGCCGCTATCCGATCACCACCCGGCTGCTGCTTTCCGGAGACATCATAGTGGCAAGAGATATCGCCCACGCCAGAATTCATGAAAAGCTGGAAGAAACCGGCACTCTGCCCGATTATATTAAAAACCACATCATATATTACGCAGGTCCGGCCAAAACTCCGGAAGGCTTTGCATCCGGAGCATTCGGCCCTACAACAGCGGCGCGCATGGATCCGTACGTACCGGTTTTCCAAAAACAGGGCGGATCATTTATAACACTTGCCAAGGGCAACCGAGCACCCATTGTCAGAGATGCGTGCAAAACTTACGGCGGCTTCTACTTAGGATCCATTGGCGGGCCTGCTGCCCGGCTTGGCAAAGAATGCATCACCAGTGTTGAAGTAATTGATTTTCCGGAGCTTGGCATGGAAGCAGTCTACAAAATCCGGGTCAAGGATTTTCCTGCCTTTATAATAATTGACGACAAGGGAAATGACTTTTTCGGACAAATCCTTGAAAATTGATGGAACCGTAAAAAGTCCAATATCTGCGTTACGCGCGATTTCTGAAGAATTTCACGTACGGCTAAGTACTCT
>JAABTZ010000319.1 GCA_011389605.1 Desulfobacteraceae bacterium | reverse complement strand
TCATCTTCTTGCACTGCGGCGATATTTCCGTTTGCCATTGCAGCAAGTTTATGCCGGTCTACCATTCCCTTGCAGGGGATTCCTATAATATAGAGCTGATCCCTTTGGATCTTGCCTTCAACAATATGGACGGCTATATTTCTGGAATTGCAGCCAGTAGCCAGAACTCCGATGCGCTCTTTCCGGTCAGTTATGTAATTGGCCAGATTAAGCCCGCAATTGCTGTCCCAGACAAAGGTGTCGATTTCCGCTTCATTTTGCGCAAAAAACGGCTGATGCATCAGGGGTACGGTACCCTTGCGATAGCCGATGACCATGTCAACCTTGTCTTCCTTGAGCAGGCGTTTTGCGATCTCCTTGATCTTATCCGTATATGATTTCATCGCTATGCAACCTTCGGTTTGGTTTTAACAAATTTCTTTTCCCTGTCTCCTATGGACTTGACCGATTCTGTGACTTTTGTGGCCACATCAACAAATTTTGTGGACTCAGCCGAGGAAATCCAGGAAAAATGAAGCCGTTCGGGTTCAATTCCCATGTGCTCCAGCAGGTTTTTCATGAGGGCGAATTTTCTTCTTGCGTAGTAATTACCTTCCAGGTAATGGCATTCACCCGGATGTCACCCGGAGACCCATACTGCATCGGCACCCCTGCGTAGGGCTGCCAGGATGAACTTGGGACTCATCCGGCCGGTGCAGGGAATACGGATAACGCGGATGTTGCTCGGGTACTCCATCCGGCTGACGCCTGCCAGGTCGGCCGCGCCGTAGCTGCACCAGTTGCATAGAAAACTCAGTATTTTAGGTTCATTGTCAGCCATATGTCTTGATCTCCTGATTGCGCACCAGCGGGCGCCTGCCGCTTGGTGGGGTTGATATCAACTATATTGTTAAACAGCCTCTTCCATTTCAAAGATCTGGTACATGATCTGGTCTGTGTCAAACCCTTTGAGATGAATGGCGCCTGAACGACATGATGCTACGCAGAGTCCGCATCCCTTGCACAGAGCCGGGTTGATTCCGGCCTTGCCGGCAAAGCGTCCTTCCTGGTCAAAGGAGGGTGCAGAATACGGACAGATGGCCACACAAACCCCGCAGGCCGCACAGTTTACCTGGTCAACTTCAGCTATGGTGCCGCTGCTGTAAATAAAATTTCTTGACAGCAGAGTAACCGCCCTTGATACAGCGGCTTTTGCCTGGGCAATGGATTCATCTATTGGTTTGGGGTAATGGGCCATGCCGCAAAGAAAGACGCCGTCTGTTGCAAATTCAGCAGGACCCAGTTTGGCGTGGCGCTCAATGAAAAATCCGTCTTCGTTCATGGGCACCTTAAAGAAATTCGCCAGTTTTTCATCTGAACAGGGTGTGATGGCAGTGGCCAGGGTCAACATATCTACATTGAGCTCAACGGGCCGGTTTAATATATGGTCGGTGACGACAATTGAAATATTGTCGTCTTTGACGCTTACTTTCGGTTTGTCTTCAAGACAATAGCGAATAAAAACCACGCCCAGCTGCCTGGCTTCCTTGTAAAGGTATTCCTTTTCACCATAGGTCCGTATATCCCGGTAAAGTATATAGACATTGCTTTCCGGGTTACGCCGTTTGAGCTCAATAGCGTTTTCAACGGAGTGGGTGCAGCAGACCCGGGAACAGTACATTCGGCCGGGTTCTCTTGAGCCCACGCACTGGATAAACGCAGCTGCCTTTATTTTTTCAAGGCCGGGGTCATTTGCGGTGAATTTTTTGTCAAGCTCCAGGCTGGTAATAATACGTTCATCCTGGCCGTAGGCATATTCAGTGGGTGTAAATGGGCTGGCACCGGTTGCCAGCACTGCCGCCCCGTGTTCGAGTTCCTCTTCCTTGCCGTTTTCAAGAAGTGTGGTTTTAAAATTTCCTACAAAACCGTCCACATTCTGAATTTGAGTGTTTAAATGCAGGCTGATATTGTCGTGATCTTTTACAAGGGAAATGAGTTTTTCCAGATTCTCAGCAACTGACTCTCCCTTGGCAGTGTGATACAGGTTAACTGCCTGCCCGCCCAGGTGATCGGTCTGTTCCACGAGATGGGTTTTAAATCCCTGGTCGGCAAGACTTTTGGCGGCAGCCATGCCCGCAATACCACCGCCTATAACCATTGCTGTTTGATTGACCGCCAGTTCGGTTTCTTTTAATGGTTCCATCTGGGCAACCTTGGCAATGGCCATGCGCACCAGGTCTCTGGCTTTTTCAGTGGCCAGCTCCGGGTTGTTTTTATGGACCCAGGAATCCTGGTTTCTGATATTGGTCATTTCAAAAAGGTATTTATTAAGTCCCGCACTGGTAAGCGTCTCCTGGAACAGCGGCTCATGGGTCTTGGGTGTGCATGCTGCCACCACTATGCGGTTTAAACCTTTTTCCTCGATGATTGACGACATGTTTTCCTGGGTGTCCTGGGAGCAGGAAAAAAGGTTGTCGTCAACGTATTCAACAAAGGGAAGGGATTTGGCGTATTGCACGACAGCAGGCACATCTACCACCCCGGCAATGTTGGTGCCGCACCGGCATACAAACACGCCGATTCTTGGCCGATCGCCGGAAACGCTGCGCTCCGGGACAACTTCTTTTTCTTTTGTACGGGTGTTGCGGGAATCTGCCAGAATTTCAGCAGCAGCAGTGGCTGCGGCACTGGAGTCAATGACTGATTGGGGAATGTCTTTGGGACCCTGGAAGGCGCCGCATGCAAAAATGCCTTCCCTCGATGTTGCCACCGGCGCAAATGTGCTGGTTTCGCAGAAGTTGCCAGGGGTCAGATCAATTCCCAGTTTCTGGGATAAAGCAATCAGGTCCGGCGGAATCTGCAATCCTATGGACAGCACGACCAGGTCGAACCTGCCTGTGAGTATTTCGCCGGTTTCCGAGACATAGCGCAGCTCAAGTTCTTCTGAGCCCTGAACCGGGTTGATTGTATGCACACGGCTGCGGATGAAGTTGACACCGCTTTTGTTTTTGGCGTTGTCATAGAATTTTTCAAAGTCCTTGCCCGGAGTCCGCATGTCCATATAAAAAATGGAGCAGTCCAGGTCGTCGCCTGCATGTTCCTTGGCAATGACTGCTTCCTTTATGGCATACATGCAGCAGACAGATGAGCAGTATGAGTTGTCGCACCTGTTCATGTCCCTTGAGCCAACGCACTGGAGCCATGCGATTTTTTTTGGCTCCTGATGATCAGACAGCCTGACCAGGTGCCCTCCGGTTGGACCGGAAGCCGACAGCATTCTTTCCATTTCCATGGAGGTGATCACGTTGGGATGGCTGTAATTGTAAAAATCCAGGGTAGACGGATCAAAGGGCTCAAAGCCGGGCGCCATAATGACAGAGCCTACGTTTAGCTCAACGATTTCATCTTCCATTGAATGGTCAATGGCGTTTACCGGACAGATATCAGCACATATCTTGCATCCGCCTGTCTTGTAGTGGATGCACACATCCCGGTCTATGACCGGAGTGTTGGGAACCGCCTGGGGGTAGGGCACATAAATGGGTTTGCGTCCCTTTAAACCCACATCATACTCGGATTTGATGATTTCGGCTTTATTGGCCGTGATCAGCTCGTTGATCTTGTCAATGGTAATGTGGCCCGTGGGGCACAGAAAGGCACAGGCGCCGCAGGCCTGACAGATATCTGTCTGTACACTAAAAGGGGTGTCTACCTTCATGTCCAGGCCGCGTTCGGTAAGGGCAATGGCGCTGTTGCCCATCCTTTCGCATATCCGGGTGCACAATCCGCAAAGAATACAGGTTTCGTGCTCCTGTTCAAACCTGGGTTTTTCAATGCCGTATTTTTTGGCCAGCTGCTGAATTACAGGAACATCGGCGCACCTGGCAAGCAGCATTTCAACGATGAGCTTGCGTCCCTCATGCACGGTTTCCGTGTCTGTCTGAACCTCCATACCTTCCCAGATGGGATAGTTGCAGGCGGTGACAAATTTGGTCCGGCGGCCGTCAAAAAGCTCCACAGTGCAAAGCCGGCACATGCCCGCAGGCTCAAGAGCCTTATGAGCGCAGAGGGTAGGGATGTAAATCCCGTATTTCTCCGCCACCTGGATTATATATTGGCCTTCCTCGCCTTGAACTGTCTGCCCGTTCAGCTTGAAAGTAATCATATTGAATTATATCCTTCTCATAAGTTAGCAAATGGCAATGGCGTCAAATTTACAAATGTCATAGCAGATGCCGCACTTGATGCATTTTTCCTGATCAATCTCATGGGGTTCTTTC
>JAABTZ010000318.1 GCA_011389605.1 Desulfobacteraceae bacterium | reverse complement strand
CTGACGCCACGGCCAACGCGAACCTGGCTGCCAGACTTCCGTATCTATTTGCGATATGTCGCTTTGCTCACTACCTCAAGTGCATTGTGAGGGACAAAGTGGGCTCTTTCCAGGAGCGTGTAGATGTGGAACGCTGGCTGAACAACTGGATCACCAAATATGTCACCACGGACCCGACCGCTTCCGAAGAGGTCAAGTCCAGGTACCCCTTATCGGCCGCAGAGGTGGTCGTTGAAGATATCGAGGGCAATCCGGGATACTATAGCGCCAAGTTTTTCCTTCGCCCACATTATCAGCTGGAAGGTTTGACCATATCTTTAAGACTGGTCTCCAAGCTGCCATCAGCCAAGGGTGGATCATGATTATGCAAGCAGAAGCCTATCTTCAATCCGGCGACCTTGAAAAAGCCTTGGCTGTGCTTACAGGGGAGATTCGCAAAAATCCGGCAAAAGTCGAGCTTCGGGTATTTCTATTCCAGCTGCTCAGCGTTCTGGGCCAGTGGGAACGGGCCATTACCCAGCTCAATGTTGCGGCCGAAATGGATTCAGACGCCTGGCTGATGGCCCAGGCCTATCGTCCAGCCCTGAATTGCGAGGTTTTACGCGCCGATGTATTCCAGGGCAAACGCACCCCGTTATGTTTTGGTGAACCATCGGCCTCGATGGTATGGCTGACCCAGATACCTTTTTTGTTGGCTGCCGGTAAATCCAGGGCGGCAGTCGATCTGCGCAATCAGGCTTTCGAAGGGGCACCTGCGATATCAGGGCTAATTAATGGGCAGGAATTCGCCTGGATTGCGGATGCCGACGAAAGGCTGGGGCCAATCCTTGAAGCCATTATCAGCGGCAAGTATTATTGGATTCCCTTTGAGCGGATTCGAGAAATTCGGATAGAAAAACCCATTGATCTTCGTGATGTGATATGGGCCAAGGTATCCTTCACCTGGGCCAACCACGGCCATGCTGTGGGACTGATTCCAAGCCGGTATCCAGGATCGGAAAAGGAGAAAGACAATGCCTTTCGGATGAGCCGGAAAACAGAATGGCGGGATGCGGGAAACAATTTTTTTGTCGGTATCGGGCAGCGTATGCTGGCCACGGATCAAGGAGAATATCCCTTGCTGGAAATTCGGGATATAGTATTCAATCATTTGGACAACCAACCGAAAGAGAGCCCACAGCATGGCTGAATTGACGCCATCGGAAAAATTACAGCCCTGCCTGTTAGACAGGCTCACCGATGATGAGCCTGCCAAAAAGCAGGAAAGCCGGAATCAAAGGGTGATGAGCATTCAAAGATACCGGCAGGCGGTCATGCGCGATCTGTCATGGCTGCTGAACACCCAAACCAACGCTGAGAAAAGCGGTTTGGACGATTTTGATCAATTCGCGTCATCGGTTTTGAATTTTGGAATCCGGAACGTGGCAGGCATGATGGCATCCAGCCTGAATGCTGAAGACATGCGGTATCAATTGATTGAAGCCCTTCGGCGATTTGAGCCGCGTATTATGCCCGGCACTATTTCCGTTGTTATGATGGTGGAACCGGATGAGATGAGCCATCGCCGCTCACTATGTTTTGAAATCCGTGGGGATTTGTGGACCCAACCCATTCCGGAATCACTATTCATCAAAACCGAGTTGGATCTTGAAACAGGCAAGTGCAGGCTAAATTGGGGGGGCAGTGGATAGACGGCTATTGAAATATTATAACGAGGAACTTCGACATCTTCGGAGTACGGCAGGAGATTTTGCCCGTGAGTTCCCTAAGGTTGCCGGCCGGCTCTCCCTGGATGAATTTGACTGTGGCGACCCCTATGTGGAACGGCTGTTGGAAGGGTTCGCATTTCTTGCAGCGCGTGTACAGCTTAAATTAGACGCCGAGTTTCCCCAGTTTACCCAGGCGATTTTAGAGACGGTTTATCCCCACTACCTGTCGCCCACACCCTCCATGGCTGTTGTCGAGTTCTCCCTGGATGTGGTGAGAAGCGGCATGGAAAAAGGATTCGAGATTAAGCGGGGGACGGTCCTGCGGTCCGTGACCGGCAACGATGATCCAACAGCGTGCGAATACCGTACCGGACATTCCGTTATGCTTTGGCCGATCGAAATCATTCAGGCGGATTATTTTGCACGGGACCTAAGCACCCTGAATCCTCCCCATTCGATAACTTCTGCCAGGGCAGGAATCCGCATCCGCCTCAAAACCCGCGCCGATCTGACCTTTTCCAATTTCGACCTGGATGCATTGACCTTTTTTATCCGCGGTGCCGAAGATTCTCCGATGAAAATCTATGAGCAAATTTTTGGCCACGGTAAAAAAGTACTGGTCCAACCACCGGAAAAACCCCTTGCCTGGCAACATGTATTGCCCGCTGCAAACATCGAGCCGGTTGGATTTATTGATGATGAAGCGCTTTTACCAGTAGTGACCCGGTCTTTTCGGGGCTATCGGCTGCTCCATGAGTATTTTGCCTTTCCGCAGCGGTTCCTGTTTTTTCGAATCAGTGGTCTGCCCCGCTGCATCAAGCAATGTCAAAGCAATGTTATCGATCTTGTTATTCTTCTTGATCAGGAAGATTTATCCCTTGAAGGCCGCCTTGGTAATGACAATTTTGCTTTGCATTGCACGCCGGCGATCAACCTGTTTCCGAAAAGGGCCGATATCATTCACATATCCGGTAAATTCACTGAATTTCACGTTGTACCCAATCGGACGCGCCCTATGGATTATGAAGTCTATCAGGTGGCAAACGTGACCGGTTTCGGAGTGCGCGCCGATGAAAAACAGGAGTTTGTTCCTTTTTATTCGGCCACAGACATGGAAGATAACAATGGCAGGGGCGCATACTTCACGGTGAGCCGATATCCCCGATTGATGTCGAGCAGGGAAAAGCAGCAGGGCCGCCGTTCCAGTTACGGCGGCAGCGAAGTATTTTTGTCCATCGTTGATGGAGATGCAGCACCATACCGATCCGATCTTCGGCAACTGGCAGTTGAAACCCTTTGTACAAACCGCGATCTCCCCATTCAAATGGGTGTCGGTCGGGGTAAAACCGACTTCAATCTTGACATCGCCTCACCGGTGGAGGCCGTGCGGTGTGTGGCAGGTCCCACGGCACCACGCCCTTCAAATGCCGAGGGCGAAATCAGCTGGCGCATCATCAACCATTTAACTCTTAATTATCTTTCTTTGGTGGAAGGGCCGGATGGAAAAGGGTCCGCCTCCATTCGTGATTTATTCAGATTGTATTGTAACGCCCGCAACCTTCAATCTAAAAAACAGATTGAAGGTGTATTGGCCGTTAACAGTCAGCCCATTACCCGCCGGATCAGCGACCGGGGACAGATCGCTTTTGTCCGGGGGCTCGAAATTACCCTTGAATTCGATGAATTGGCTTTCGAGGGAACCGGAGTTTTTCTTTTAGGGGCTGTGATGAATGTTTTTCTTTCAAAGTATGTTTCGATCAACTCGTTTACGGAAACAGTGATCAAAACCCGGGAACGTGGGGAAATCATGCGATGGCCGGCAAATTTAGGGAGCAAACACATAATTTAGATCTTCAATTCCTCGAGAACCCCGTCGGGCTGAGCTTCTTTCAAACCGCACGACAGATGGAATGCGCTTTTTCCGACAAACCTCGTCTGGGTTACGCGACCCGCTCGGCGGATGAACCCATCCAGTTTTGCCAGGAACCTTCCCTGAGCTTTGCTCCGGCCACGCTTCAGCGCTTTGAGCGAATCACGAAAAACGGCAAATCGCGCCTCATGGTTAACTTTCTGGGGCTTCTCGGGCCCCAGGGGCCCCTGCCCCTGCATATTACCGATTATGTCCACGACCGTGAACTGAATCATGGCGACCATACATTGGCCCGTTTTCTCGATATCTTCAACCACCGGATGATCAGCCTGTTCTATCGGGCATGGGCCTGCAATCGGCAAACGGTAAGCTACGACCGTCCCGATGAAGATCGATTCTCTGCCTACATCGGAAGCCTGATCGGCATCGGCCTTGATTCCCTTTCCCATCGGGATAACGTGCCTGATAGAGCAAAACTGCATTTTTCGGGGCATCTTGCTTGCCAAACGCGCCACGCCGAGGGATTATGTGCGATTTTGGAAAGCTATTTCGGTATTAGAACATCCATCGAGGAGTTTATCGGCCAGTGGATTCAAATACCTGAAGATTACCAATGCCGACTGGGAGGGTCCCCTGACACCGCAACGGTGGGTGTCAATGTGGTGGTTGGGTCACAGGTATGGGATTGCCG
>JAABTZ010000317.1 GCA_011389605.1 Desulfobacteraceae bacterium | reverse complement strand
GAAAGAAAACTTCTGTCGAGAGCGCTTGAAAAAGGCGGTATTGTTATAGATATCGGGGCAAATGTGGGGCTCTACACACTCACTGCGCAAAAAGCCATGGCAGGTAAAAAGGGCAGGATTCTTGCATTTGAACCCAACCCGGAAACGTTTGAAAGATTGAATTTTAATCTTCGCGCCAACATCGCCAGAGCGGACAGTCAACCGGAAGTCATTGTTTTAAACATCGGTGTGGCCGACCGGGAAACAACATTCACCCTGAACGTTGACGGTTCAAATCTTGGTGCGAGCAGCATTGTGGATAAAAATCGTGCGAAACCCAAAAAACAAAATGTAGAAAGCAAGACAGTGGAGATTCCGTGCCGTCCGCTGCTGGATGTTCTGCAGGAGCATTCCATACACGCCATTGACGCGTTGAAAATCGATATAGAAGGAGCGGAAGATATCGCCCTTGTGCCGTTTTTTGAAAAAGCGCAGGACAGCCTGTTGCCGGGGACGCTGTTTGTGGAGAATTCAGCGCACCTCTGGGGCCGGGATTTGTTCGGACTGATTGAGGCGCGCGGATACCAGCGCCTTTTTCAAAACCGTTTGAACACGGTATTTTCACTGCGATGAATGCCCGTCGCCGGCCCTCGGCTCGAAAACCATACAAAAAGCAGTGGCAGCCAGCCAAAGAGCCAGATGGCCTTGGCAGAAATGATGAGGGTGTGAGAACCGGTCAGGGTCAGCAAAAATACAAGCAGCAGAAGCATCAACAGTCCCATGCGCTCGCTGCGGGTTGCGGAATACGCAAAGACGCTTTTTACAAGCAGAGCGGCAATGGCAACGAGGAATCCAAGACCGATTATTCCGTTTTCGACCAGGGTGCCCAGCCAGATATTGTGGGCATGGGTAACCGGCTTTTGTGACGGCACCCAGAATTCCTTTGCGACATCCAGCTGCGCCGGGTCGGTACCGGCGCCAAAACCGAAAATCCAGGAATCGGGCGGGTACATGAGATACCCTTTCCATATGTCAAACCGGTAAGAATCCCCCCGTATGAATAATAGTTCGTGATAATGGTCAAGGCCGTATACTGCTGCTAGTACGCCAATAACAAGTCCGGCTCCCCCCACCATCACCAGCCCCGCTTTCAGCAGCCCGCTGCGTAACAGCGTCCAGCAGCCCAGATAGAAAAGAAAGACGGCTGTCACCATTATTGGGGCGCGGCTCTGGCTCATAAGGACAAAAAGGGTAACTGCTATGCAGGACAATATCATCAGCCAGGCCGCCGATTTGTCTGCCGGTTTGCGAGAAACCGGCCGGTGAATAAAAAAAAGGAAGTGGCCGATCGCCAGATAGACAAGCAGAATTGAGGAGGCCTGGATAGGGTTGTGAAGTGCGCCCAAACCGGATAGTCTTCCTTCGATCAGGCCGGCAGCAAGCAGCAGGAACCCGCCGGCGGCGCCAAGAAGCGCGAGAATAATAAAATTTCGCCCCCACCAGTGCGGCCTGGCCAGAACGGAAGGCAGCCAGATATAATAGGCCTGCAGGCAGAAGAACGTTTCAATTCCCCATCGGAAGGCCCGGATATGGTCCGCCAAGGGGCCCTGGCCAACGATAAAAGTGCTGATCGATGAATAGGCAGCCCATATAAGTGCGAGCAGCAGCAACGGGTCCCGCCATGTAACGCCGGCCCTGCCGGTAAAAAGCAGTATCAGAATTGCCGGAATAACGACGGCGTGAAAAAAGATTTTATACAGGTCCTGATGGGGTCCAAGCACACTGATCAGGAGCCATATCAGAAAAAGCAGCGGCATTCGCTTTTCAACTGCTGCTGCAAAGTCCTGCCGGCCTGTTTTACTTGTCACCACTTTTTCCTTTCAAAATCTGTAACCCCTCTCGCAGGCACGCAGCCAGTTATAAATGAGAAATCAATCTTGATTGAAAACAAGAACCCATCTTAAAATTCGTTTTTCGAAATCGAAATCGAAACCGAAATCGGTTTTTTCAAATCCACAGAACAGGACATTTTCTTTTTAAAATACGGAAACCACCAAGCTTTTGGTGTCCAAGTGACCTGTTCGTTTTTTCGATTTCGATTATCCAACAAAAAAATTGGCCCGAAAGACAATTTTGAGATAAATTCTAATAACCTCGGAATTTTGACTGAATCATTCGGATAAACGTGCGGAGCCGGGTATTGGTTCCGGTACCGGTATATCTGCCTTTTGATATATGCCGTACCCGGTACACCCCGGGAACGGGCAGGGGTTTTCCCCGGGTATTCAGAAGCCAGCGGAAAGCCCTGTCCTCGTGGGCTTTACTCCAGACTTCCGAAGGTGTTTGATACAGTTTTATCGAGCGGCAGTATCCGACGGCGCGGCAAACGTCACCATGGACAATCTGCAGGGGGCCGGTAGCTTTTCCTGGAAAGTGACTGGTGAATATCCGGGTATCGATATCCAGAACCCGAGGTTTGTCTGTACCTGCCTGTAGGATCGGATTGTCCTCGGCAAGAAGCGGGGTGCACCGTTCTTCTTTCGGGAAGAAAAGTGCATCCCGGCGTCCCTGCAAAAGATTTGCCAGTGTATCCAGGCAATTTTTGCGGAACATCAGGTCACAATCGGTGAACCAGACCCAGTCGGCTTTTGTTTCAAGCGCCGCAAGGTTTCGGCCGATACCCCTGCGAAAAAGCTGCTGCCTGGGCAGCGACCACCAGTTCCAGGTGATACCCTGGATATCCTGGCGGGAAAAGAAGTCCAGCAGTCGAACGGTTTTTCTGTCTTCGGGGCAGTAAAAAACCGTCATGGTGATATCCATGTCTTCGGGGGGGAACAGCACCAGCGAGCTTAGCTGATATACCAGGAAATGGGAATAGTTCCAGCAGTGGGTGACGATCTCCATATGGAGGCGACCCGTCCGCGCAGCGCGCATTTCTTCCGGTGGCAGGTTTGGCTCAAACCATTGTGCGGGCAGCCATCCTTTGGCCGCAAAGCGAAAAAAAAACAATAGCAACAGGTTTTTCATGAATATCCATTTAGCGATGCACTTGCGTCGCAGTGATCAAAATACGCCGTACGTTCCTGCCCATGGCGATTATTTACCAGCATTTGTCCCGGCTGATACGCCGGAGTCGGAACAGTACCGTGGAAAACAGATCCCCCCAGCGGATTCGGACAATTTGATTTACTAAAGTTTGCCCGACAAGTAAAATGAAATTTTTATCGGAAGAATTGGTATTATGCAGAAAACAGGACTGATTTGGCAAAAAAACCACAACTTTCTTGACATTTATCGATATTGCCATATAGAAAAACACTGCGATAAAAAATGGTTCGATAAAATCGGCGCGTCATTTGATGCAGATCCGCCCTTTGGCAACCCACATTTTGGAGGATTTTGGAACATGAACCCTCTGGCTTCCCAGTTAAACGAAATTATTGTAAAAGCGAACCCACATATCCTGGAAATGCTCTCCGATGTCGGGAAGAACTTGTTTTTTCCCAAGGGCATTCTCGCCCAGAGCGCAGAGGCAAAGGAAAAGGCCCACCGGTTGAACGCCACCATTGGCATTGCAAAGGAAGCGGGCCGGCCCATGGTACTGCAGTCGGTCATGGATTCCATCTACGGAATGGAGCCGGAAGAATCCCTGACATATGCGCCATCATACGGCCTTCCGGAGCTGAGGGCAAAATGGCGTGATGCCATGTACGGCAAAAATCCCTCCCTGGCGGGCAAAACCATTTCCCTCCCGGTTGTCGCAAACGGGATTACCCATTCCATCAGCCTTATGGCGGATATCTGGATCGATCCGGAAGATGTGGTGCTGCTTCCTGATATGATGTGGGGCAACTACAACATGATTCTTTCCGTTCGGAAAAAAGCGGTTATACGGCAGTACCGGCTGTTTACAAAGGAGGGCGGGTATGACGTGGATGCGCTTGCCGCATCACTTGCGGCGGAAGCCCAAAAACGGGACAAGATCATCGTGCTGCTTAATTTTCCTCACAACCCGACCGGATATACGGTAACTGAAAAGGAAGCGGACCGAATCGCAGACGTGTTAACCGGGATTGCCGAAAGCGGGACAAATGTGATCGCGGTATGCGACGATGCGTATTTTGGGCTCGTGTATGAGGAGGGCATTTTAAAGGAATCAATTTTTTCGCGGCTGATAGACAGGCATGAAAGGCTTCTGGCAATAAAGCTCGATGGCGCCACCAAGGAGAATTACGTGTGGGGATTGCGCGTCGGTTTTGTGACCTATGGGTGTCCGGCCGGAAATGATCCC
>JAABTZ010000316.1 GCA_011389605.1 Desulfobacteraceae bacterium | reverse complement strand
CTGCTCCAGGAGGTGGCAGCGGACATGCCGCTGGTATGGCCGGTACACCCCCGCACCATGAAGCAGATGCAGGCAAGCGGCCTGTGGGATTCGGCCCTGGCCTGCGGCAATCTGCTGCTCGTGCGGCCTTTGGGATACCATGACCTGCTGCGGCTGAACATGGGGGCAGCCATCATGCTCACGGACAGCGGCGGCCTGCAGGAAGAGTGCTGCGTAGTGGGCACCCCCTGTCTGACCCTGCGCTGGAACACGGAGCGGCCCGTTACCCTTCGGGAACATGGCGGCGCATCCGTTCTGGTGGGCAATAATGTGGAAAACATACGGACCGCCTACCGGGAAACGCTGGCGATGAATCGCAATCCTTCCCGGCCCGAATTTTGGGATGGTAAAACTGCGCCGCGGATTTTATCTGCGCTGTTGGAAAGATAATGGCCAAAGAGCAAAAAACCCCTGTTTTTGAATAGATTCTCTTTTAATAACAGACATTTAACCGGATCAGACCCCCTCTATTATGAATATCAAAGAGACAATTAACAGTCCTGAAGGGCGGACGCTGGAATTCAAAAGGCAGGTTCCGGACAAGCTGGATAATATCGTGAAAACCGTGGTCGCTTTTTCCAATGGTTCCGGCGGGGAAATCATCATCGGCGTTGATGATGATCGGAAACTCATAGGCATTGATCAGGATCCTTATGATCTTGAGGAACGACTGGCAAGCTCCATCCATGACCGGATTGCCCCTGTTCCCGGTGTGTTTTTCCAGACTGTATCCATTGACCAGATTGTTCTTTTCAGAATCAAGGTCCTTCGGGGTCCGAACAAGCCCTATTACCTGAAATCAAAAGGGCCGGAAAAAGGAACCTATATCCGCGTGGGCTCCACCAATAGGCTTGCTGATGAATGGGTGCTGACGGACCTGCGCAGGCAGGGGCAGAACAGTTTTTTGGACGAAGAGGTGGAAACCGGCTTCGGATGCGAGATTTTTTCCATGCAGTTGTTGTCCAGGCATACGCAGTGGAGAGGCCTTCAGGCACAAGCCGACCTTGAGTATCTGGTAAAAGAAAAACTGGCTGTTCGCTACAACGGAAGCTGCCACCCCACTGTCGGCGGGCTGCTGTTGTTCAGTGACCTTCTTCCCGAGCCTTATGCATACGCGGGGTTTGCCGTGGCCCGCTACGGCGGCGAGAGCAGGTCGAGTCTGATCCATACCCAGGCCATCACCTGCGGTCTGCTGGATATGCCCGGAATGGTCATTGCTGCTGTCGAAACCTATCTTGGCAGCAAGATTGAGATAAGCAACCTGCGCAGGGGTGAGGAACTGGACATACCCTTGCTTGCCTTGCGCGAATCCATTGTCAATGCAGTATGCCACAGGGACTATGCCATGCAGGGGGCGCAATGCAAGGTAGAGGTGTTTGCCGATCGCGTTGAGGTCATCAGCCCGGGCACCCTTCCCACCGGGATCGGCCTTGCAGACCTGGGCTTGGGCGCCTCTGAAATCCGTAACAGGCAGATCGTCAAAATTTTCCGCAAGGCCGGATATATTGAACAGCTCGGCACTGGAATCATCCGCATGCGCGAAAGCTGCCATGATGCTGGACTGGCAGAGCCGAAGTTTGAGGAGGTTGGCAGTTATTTCAAGGTAACGTTCTTTAAGCGGCAAAACACATTGCCTCCTGAACTCAAGGCTGTTTATGATTTCCTGCGCAGCAATGGGGAGCAGGCCAGCAGTCAGATTGCCTCCGGTTTGGACATCCATCAGAACACTGCCCTGAAAAGACTGAATAAGTTGATGGATGCCAACCTGGTTGTCAAAAAGGGTAAAGGCGCTGATGTGAGGTATGCAGTCCGGGTGTGAACTTGTGTGAGGGTGTGAGGTCGGGTGTGAGGAAGGCAGCTGCAAAACAATGGTCTGAGGGTGTTTAATACTGAGGCCAAAATCTACGTGGCCGGGTGCCGGATACGGAAAATGACAGGTAGTAAAAGCTGTGGGGCAGAAAAGTCCCCAATATTAACCTTAAATCGGGAACAAAATTGATCAGAAAAGAAGAAAAAATCAACAGAGGAAAAAAGAGGGGCGAAAGGTCACGCAATGACCTTCAGGCAGGGAATAGAATGGGCCTGTTTCCATGGATCATTCTTTTTGGATGATATTCAGGATGGATCTGGGCACCTCAACCGGCGGCAACTTTTTGGCGATGGCTGGATCTTGAGACTCCCGGTATTTCATGAACAGCACCGATATTTTGACAATGAAAGAGAATCCCCGATATAAAAGCAGGACAATGGTCGCAATTTGGACCAGGATATCGGCCCTTACCTTAATTATACACAATGGGTTTTCCGAGGATATTCAGGGTTTCTTTGACGGTACTGTTGGATCGTTCAGAAGCGGACCTGCAGCGCTTGATCGCATTGTACAGCCGGGTTCCCCGGGGGATCTCATTCAACAGCCGGGGGTGTTGATGAATAAACGAATGGGCGATATAACCGCAGGTTTTTTTCAGATGCTCACACGTTTTGATATCATGGGTGTTGTCAAGGTTGCGTATGCCCGGTGCCTTCAGTTTCAGGCACTGTTTCATGCAACAGAATGTCAGTCGTTGGCGGGCGGCATCAAAGCCATTGGTCCGGGTGGGCATGCCACACGGGGCATATGGCCAGCCGTTGCGGTCATACCCACGCTCCCTGAGGGCTTTGGCAGTCAGGTTTTCTCTCCTGGCGTTGTAATCGATAATGGGAATGGATCCATGTTATCATACTTGGCATCTGCAATATCGATTTTTGGCCGGCAGTCATGGTGGGACCTGGTCTGCTGGCCCAGGGTGATGATTTTTTCCCCATCTTTGCCGTTGCCCGCCATATTGACAACAGCCACGGGCAGCTCCAGCTTCAGGTCCAGTTCAACCGAAGTGGAAAGGACCATGTTGTATCCAAAGATTTTCTGTTTTCTGGCTGAATTTTTGGGATCGTTTCTGACTCCGATCCGGGCATCGGTGTCAGTGGGTATTTTGGGGCATCTGAGAATGATCCGGTCCAGGTCCGGTGCCAGCTCGGCAATGTTGGTCCGAATGGTATTCAGACACAGCCCCTGTTTGTCCAGCTGTTCCTTCACTCCGAAGAGCATGGCGGTATGGATCTGATTTTGAGACACAGACTCGTCCATAACACCGATTTTCATGATCATCGCTTCGATTCTGGGCCGTTTGACTTTTTCAGGAAGCGTGTCGCAGGGACAGTCGATCTTGATCTTGAACGCTTTTTCAAGATCAACTTTGGCCAGGTTGTTCAACCGGTAAAGCACCTGTTTTTTAACCCGAGCGATGACATCATTGGCTTCAATTCGTTCACACTTTTCGGAAAAACAGGTGCAGCCTTTATACCTGGCCCGGGTGGGGAATAAGGTACCGTCATGGGCAATGATATTAAAGGTGATCATTTCAAGCTGGTGAAAGATATTCACCAGGATATGGAAAATTTCATTGTACAGCCCTTCACCAAGCCGGGCCTTGAAGTGAGAAAATGTGCCTTTGGTGGGAATATGGTCCATATGAATACCTGCATAGGTCCGATACGCCCGGCCTTTGTCCTTGTCCCGAAGGTCCTTGAGGAACCGGTCCATGTTCGGGTATTGATCGATGTACCGGAACAGCTCCAGCAGAAACAAAGACGGCGGATCATATGGCGGCGGACTTTTCATGGTGTAAAGGTGCGCGGTCAGGGACCGGACAAAGGAAAAATCGATCAACGAGATGATCATCCGCGAAAATCCGCCCTGGATATCCCCATTGGGAAGGACTTTGACAAACCTTTTTTTGAACCGATAGGAAGAACGCATCATCAGGCAGGGAAAAACAACTTGGTTGGCCACCGATATCCTGGCATTGATTCGGTTCAGCTTTCTGCTGATGCTGCCGATATCAAACCGCCTGAGAGATGCCATCTCCGATCAACAGTTTTCTAAAGTGTTTATGCAGCGGGTACACATATACATCCTTGATTTTGTCATGCTTCAGGTGCTTGTGTCCCTTTTTGGACGTGCCTTTGGTCTCGCCCACACGAATCCAGTTGGATGCCTGATAGCAGGTACCTTTGAACCGGTCCTGTTCCACAAAGGTCTCCAGCAGGTATAAAGGAAAATGATACACCTTATGCCAGTCATCACTGATCCGCTTGATGTTCAAGGCCAAAATTTTCGAGGCCAGACACTTGACCGTGACCCAGGGCAGAATCAGGTACCGGGTATTATTGGCAATATAATGAAGACGCTTATTCTTGATCGGTTTTGGCCATCCGATGAATTGTTCCCTGGATTTAACGGCCCAGGCAGCCGACCCCCAG
>JAABTZ010000315.1 GCA_011389605.1 Desulfobacteraceae bacterium | reverse complement strand
GGGTGGCTGCAGAAGCTGACAGAAAAATATGTTTTGGTCATTATGGCATGCACCCGGACGGCAAACAGATACTGGAACTTGCCAGGGCCCAGCTTGCCCTGTGGCTGGATGTCGTGGGCAGGCACGCAGAAAATCCTGATACCCAAGCTATTGTGGCTGACTTAAAAAAGCAGGATCAGGTCTTTGCCCTTATTGATAATCTGCCCGGAGCCGATCAGAGGAGGGAAGCTTATTTTATTGGCAACACCATAGCCGGCATGCTTGACTATATCCGGTAGCGGGGCCTGAGGACACATTTGACTTAACAGAATTTACAGCGTAATAGTGAAATTATGTTAAAAAAGAAAGATATGTTAAAAACCATGACGCCGGTTCTGGTATATGGCCGGCCCCTGCTGGTGTTTGCGGGAATGCTGTGTGCATTGGCTGTAATGCTCAACCAGAATCCGGATATTTATCTGGTCGGCACGCTGCTTTTTTTTGCAGCCATGGTGTTTGATCTGGTTGATGGATGGTTTTCCGCCCGATTCGGCCCGGAGATAAGCTTTGCGGCACTGGCCGACAGGGTCATGGACCGGGTTGTTTATTCCATTGCCTTTCCCCTTGTTGCCGTGGGCGTCATGTGGAGGCTGCATTATATAATACCGGAACACAGCCGGCTGGAGCTGGTGCATGCGGTATTTGTGTTTCTGCTGTGTATAACCGTTCTTATTCGGGACAATTTTGCTCATTTCATGCGCGGCTTTGCCATACGGCAGGCCCTGGAACCTGAATTGCGGGAATTGACCCGACTGCGAACTGCCGTGGCCGCACCCCTTGCTTTTCTGCTTTATGTACACGCATTTCATATACCTGTTAAAGGAGATGTTTTTTTTCTTTATTCAGCCGTCTGCTGGCTGGGCAGCCTGTCGGTACGCAATCTGTTTATAATCGAGATTGTGTTTATGGTTATTAATTTCGGCTCCATTGCAGTTTATTGCCGGAAATACGGGACTTACTGCCTGGATGCACTCTGCGTTGAGGACATGGCGCTTCGGCGCCGCATTCTTGCGGCTTTTCCAAACGCTTTGACTGTAATGAACGCCATGATGGGCCTGCTTGCTGTTTTTTTTGCCTATCAGAACAAAATGACCGAAGCATATCTTTTGTTGATCGGAGCCGCTGTTTTTGATAAATTAGATGGAGCCATGGCCCGCCGGCTGGGCCTTACCGAACCCCTGCCAGGGACAGAAGCACGCCATATAACATTTGGTGGCATCATGGATGATGTGGCCGATGCAGTCAGTTTTTGTATTGCTCCGGCATGGATTTTCTATATTTGCATGTCAGGTTATGCAAATGCGGAGACAGAGAATCTGCCCTACTGGATCCCGGCGCTTATCTATGCCTTAAGCGGGTTTGCCAGGCTTGTTTACTTTACCCTGGACCGCTTTCCGGTGCCGGGATTTTTCAAGGGTCTGCCAACACCTGCGGCTGCGCTCTTTGTTACAGCTCCTTTGATCGTGCTGACACAGCTTAAATCCCCTGCCTCTCATTGGGGGTTGTTGTTGGGCTATTTTTGCACCGGATTGATGATTTTCACGGCCTTTCTCATGAACTTTTATCCGGTGCGCTACATCCACATTGGCCGGTTCATGGACCGGAATCCATGGTTTACATGGATCAACCTGGTGTTGATGGTGGTTTTTGTGTTTACGCGGTATTTCGGTTATCTGGTGTTTTGTCAGATGGTTCTTTATCTGCTTTCACCGCTGATTACACACCGGGTGGACCCGAAAACCGCAGCCATGGAAGCCGGAAAGAAAAAATGAGGCAAAGCGTCCGGCCGGCAAATTTTACTTGCCGGCCGGACGGCAGTTTACTCGTAGGGTGTATAAATCCGGGATTCACCCTGCGGTTTTCCCTGCTGCTGCTGTTGTTGCTGCTGCATCTGTTTTAAGCGCTCAATGGTTTGATCCAGGGCTTTTTTCATGGCACCTGGAAATTCGTCCATGGCCTGTTCAAGACTGCTTGCAGACAGTTGTGACTGGATGGGCAACGGGCCTTCAGGAGTCATTAGCTGGGTGCTGCCAAAAAAGATACGGGAGCGGGAAGGATCATCTGATCCATCAGTTTTGACCGGGATCATGCAGCGAATGGACGCCACTTTAAGATCGGTGATAGACTCTTCCCGGTACAGGTTTTGTTTGTCAATGGTAAAATCGATTTGTTGGCTTTCTGCAGGATCAGACATCAGATACCTCCATTTCAATGAAAATGAATATGTTTAAGTTTCAATTTATCGAATTAAAATATGCATCCGGGCAGGGATGTCAACCTGAGCCTTCCGATGGCAGGAAGGCTGCGGCCGGATTTGGTGGGCTTGCGGGAATATCGGTGCTGGCTGCCATTTATTTGACAAGCTGGTACAGTTATCTGCTGTTCCATAGTGTGGTGGAAATTTTCAGTATCCTGGTTTCCTTTTCAATTTTCATGTTTGCCTGGAATACCCTTCCCTTTTCCCGCAAGCGATACCTTGCAGTGCTGGGCATTGCATATTTGTTTGTGGGGGGATTTGATCTGCTTCACATGCTTTCATACAAGGGCATGGGCATTTTAGAAGTTGACGGTTCAAATCATGCCACCCAGGCATGGATTGCTGCCCGGTATATTGAAAGCATCTCGCTTCTTCTGCTTCCGTTTCTGTTTCAGCGCAAGGTTGATTACCGGCCTTTTTTGGCCGTGTACAGCCTTGTTTCTGCAGGGTTGTTTCTTTTGATTTTTGTATTTCACGTATTTCCTGACTGTTATATAGAAGGCAGGGGGTTGACTCCTTTTAAGGTCATCAGCGAATATGTGATATGTGCTATTCTCATTGCAGCTGCCCTGGTTCTTTACCGGAGGAGAAAAAATGTGGATGAAATAATGTTCCGCCTTCTGCTGGCTTCTTTTGCGCTCACAGTTGCCTCTGAGATAGCTTTTACCAGCTATGTAAGCGTATACGGCCCGGCCAATTTAATCGGGCACATGCTAAAGCTTGTTTCTTCCTATCTCATTTACCGCGCAATCATTGCCCGGGGACTTCTCAAACCCTATAAAACAATGTTTCGGGACCTGGCTGAAAGCCAGAAAGAACTGCAACATTATTCCAGATCACTGGAAAGCCGGGTGGCTGAAAGAACCCTGGAGCTGGAGGAACGCAACCGGGAACTGCGCTATCTTTCAGGCCAGCTGGTAAACGCCGAGGAAAAAGAGCGCCGGCGGATTGCCCGGGATCTTCACGACAGCATCGGCCAGTCCCTGAGTGCCATCAAACTGTCGCTGGAAAATGCCGCCGCTGGTTTCACCGGCCGTCTGGAAAGAAAAGAGCTGCAGGAGCTTGAAAAGATCGCTTCCATGGCGCGTACCGCCATTGCAGAAGTGCGCCGGATAATAATGAATTTGCGTCCGCCGCTGCTGGAAAAGGGTATTGTAAACACCATGGAAACCCTCTGTCTGGATTTTGTCCGCCTGTATCCCGATATAAGGATTGAACATAACCTGAGAGCACCAGAGGAGCTTATTCCGGAGGATATTAAAGTAATTGTCTTTCGTCTGCTCCAGGAATCGCTCCATAATATAGCCAAGCACAGCGGTGCCGCTCGTGTGGAAGTGTTGCTGTCTCTTGAAGAAGGACAGCTTCGTTTTGAAGTGGCAGACGACGGTCATGGCTTTGAGCTTGATTCAGCAAAGGCGCCTCCGGGGCCGACCGGTTTTGGGCTCACAGGTATGCGTGAACGCGCAGAGCTTTCCGGGGCAAGGTTCCGTATACTCACACGGCAGAAAGGCGGTACCTTGATTCAGGCTGTCTGGCCTGTGCAATCACAAGACGGTAAGGCAGCTACTGCCGGGTAAGATTCCCCTTTACTTTATTGCCCGTTTGGGTGTAGGCAAAGCTTTTTGAAGTATCTGCTGCCTTGGATAATGTCTGGCATGGTTGACCATAGCTTGGCAGTCAGCCTGCTTGTATCTGCGGCAACTTTGAAAATCGTCCAGCTTGATGGCACCGTAAAAAGTCCAATATCTGCGTTACGCGCAATTTCTGAAGAATTTCACGTACGGATAAGTACGCTGTATTCTTTGAAATTGCGCAAGCCTTGATCTTGAACTTTTTACGGCGCCATCTGAAAAACCGACTTTTTACGAGAGCATCAAGCTTAGGGTGTTATTAATTTAATTTCAGGGAGTTAAGCATATGAATGTAAGACTTGAAACCAGCATGGGCGATATCGATATTGCCCTGGATTCGGAAAAAGCCCCAAAAACCGTGGAAAATTTTCTGGCCTATGTAAAGGACGGTCATTATGATGAGACTATTTTCCACAGGATAATCAATGG
>JAABTZ010000314.1 GCA_011389605.1 Desulfobacteraceae bacterium | reverse complement strand
GGATGGTGAGACCGTTGATGTTGCTGCTGACTGTATAATAGGAAGGGACTGTTCTTGCGATACGGTAAGTGCCTTCCGCCGTTCCGTCACTTCTCCAGAGTTCGTCATCATCGCGGACGGTGAAAAAAAGCAGATCGTTGTAGACGATGACTTCATTAAAGGATGTCCCTTCAGAGCCGGGTGTGATGTCCTTGACCATTTGCGTGCCGAGCTCGGTGCCGTCTGTTTTCCAGAATTCTCGTCCGTGTACTCCATCATCGGCATTAAAATATGTTTTACCATTCAATGTGATGAGATTGGATGGAATGGCAGGTTCAGGACCGGGCCGTATGTTTTTTACCATCGCATAGCCCAAGTTTGGGACATATTGGTAGAGCTCGCCATCGTATTCTCCAATGTATGAGCTGGAAGCGAAAAGTATAAAAAAATTCAAGCCGGTTATGTAAGGCCGCCTGAAACGCCCGGGCAAACCGCGAAGATCTGTAATTTTTGTCGTACCTTCCTCTGTTCCATCCGTTCTAAATAATTCTCTGTAACTGTCTCCAGCATTGTCTGTAATTGTGGCCACAAAATATGCAAAATTATTAAAAATGGCAAATGATCCGGGATAACTTCCTCTTTCAAATGCAGGATTAATTGGATCAGGTGATGTATTTATATTTTTAATACGTACAGTCCCTTCTATTGTACCATCAGTCTTGCAAAGTTCATACCCTGATAAATAATTAATCGCTCCTTGAAATAATAAAACATCATTATATTCTATCATTGAAGCGCCTTTATGAATATCTACTGTATTTGGATTGGTAAGAGTTATTGTTCCTCCTTCTGTCCCGTCTGTCCTGTAAAGGGCATACTTGCCCCCCATTGGGGCGGCAGTAAAAAAAAGATATTTTTTTGTAGCATATATAACTCCAGGATCTGAACTGGTTTCATCTGGAGCAATAGAAATCATCTCCAATTTATCAGCATTGGCCTGATTTCCACCTATGTTCAGGAAGAAAAAAGTAACATACGCTGCGAAAAGCAATAACTTCATAACCTCATCTCCTTGAGAATTCTTGTCAGTTACCTATAAAGTCCAAGGCCACATGCATGACAATCCAGCTGGACAATGGCAAAATCCTCCCCGTAGCGGCTTGGTTTTGATTGGCGTGGGCACACTCAGCAAGGCGGCATGACCCTTCCAGCTATGTAGAGCCTCTGGAAACATTTTACATTCCGCATTGAAGTTTCATAAAAAGGCATGCCACGCTCCGAATTCCGGCATCTTTTGGCGATCTATTCCAAAAGGGAGCAGGTGTCATATCTTGAAAAGTGAATTAAATCTTAATTTTCATAGTTCCAGATGGTTACTATGAGCCAGTATCACTTTCATTGCAAATAAAAATTGTTCCAGTGCTAATCTGGAGATGAGCGAGAGCAGGCATAAAACAGGACAAACTGCATTTTTCAAGTTCAGCTTGTGTGCATTGAGAAAATTTGCGGAAACGAGAGTATTCTAAAAATTTTCATCAGCGAGGACTATCGATAACTTTCCTGACCTGCAAATTATGGGCTTGATTGAGGATTATAAAAAGGAGGGCTCAGCCATCTCCTAACAAATGAAGATACAATATATTGGGGCCTTGCGGAATAGAGAATGGTATGATTTCTTTGTATCAAGCATGACAGCATGCTTGCCATTCGGGACAATATTCCAGGCCGTTCCGGGAATTGTACCTTGATTTTGAAATTTTTCATTTGCTTCAAACTGGCGCTGTTGTTGAGGCATAGTCGGTAACAACCCGCTCGCCGGGCCTCGGGCCATCTCTGGGTGGTCCTGCAAAACACTGGGCCTTTTCCATCCAGTCCCTGGCAATCCGGCCGATTACTTCAAGAGATGTATCATCGACATGCCTGCACTGTACCACCACAAGGCAAAAGTCTTCAGCAGGCCCGCGGATTTTATTTTCCGCATCTTCAGGCCCCCAAGTCCAAAGATCGCCGGAGGGGCTGGTAAGCTCCACGCGCACTGGTTCCGCCGGTATTTTCAGACAGCGGTTGTCATAGGTCCATTTAAACGTGGTGACTCCCAGATGGACGATGTGCCTTAGCCGGTCCGTTGTAATGCGCCTGATTCGAAGGGCATCAAAAATATCCTGCCCGTGGGCCCATGTTTCCATAAGGCGTGATGTCGCAAGAGAAAGTGCACTCATGCTTGGACCGTACCAACGCAAACGCTCTTTGCGAGCACACCCGGCAAGTATGTCAACTATGATCTCTCTCTGATTACGCCACCACTCCATCAATTCTCCAGGAAGCATCTCCAGCCCAAATTTTTCCAGGGTCTTTTCAAAGGCCTCGAAGTCGTTTAGCACCTCTGCGAGATGGTGGTTAAAAGCTTTCGGATTCGTTATCGCCAGTACAGCTCGTTCGTCAAAATATGCCAAGTGCCTAATTTCATCTTTTATACTCCAATTCAAAAAAGGTGTTTTCATTTCCCACTGGCTTTCATCTAGATCGGCCAGCACACTTTCGAGTTCATCGTACTCAGCCTTTAAATCACTGCAGATTGTTTTCATGGCTTTACCTCCCTTTGTGGTAGCAGTTAATCAAAGGCTCAAAATTAAGACCGGAGAAAGGCCAGTGGTAAGGGGAGGAAACAGGAACGGAGTGAGCCTTCATATTATCAGAATGGAATATGCTGTCGAGCCATGCTCCTATACCTATTAATTGTTCCGGTCACACCGATTTGCAAAAATTTTTCGTGGTAAAAGAAACAGATAATACTCTGATGCGGCGTGTATCTAATGAAGCTGCTGCAGAAGATTTTCAGCGAGCGACATAACTTGCCACATCTGTAAGGATTCCTATGCATCCCCGAATCAGCACCTTGAATTCGCTATTCTTCAGTGCCGCCTGATCCGTAATTCTGCCCGAGCATAGCCGCATGGTGCACTGAAGCCCTCCCTATAAAGAAGTACTTCCCAAGTCAATTACCATTGCAACCCGGAATCGGTTCAGTTATGAAAGTATACCAATCACCAGCAAAAAAAGGGTTTGTAAAGAGCCCTACCGAAGACCCATATAAGCCATATTTTCCAGATGGATTTCTTGGCCTTGCCATCCCTGGAGTTCATTATGACGGATGAGGAAAGGAATAAGGAATAGGAACTTGCTTTTGATGCGCCCATGTATAACAAGATTCGAATTGTGTGTAAAGTCGTTTAAGGAGGATCATCCGAAAGCATAAGGGGATGAAGGGTTTGAGGGCATCCGGGATGCCGTGATTTTCGGTTCCGACGGCCAGTCATCCGCGCTTGCTCTTTCTCTGGCTTCCCAGGACTTCAGCGTAAAGCTGGCCACGGCCCGGGCCGAAGACAGAACTAAAGAAACTCAAGGAGTTGAGATCCTCTCGACTCCCGAGTTGACTGCATCCGGCCTGAAACAGGTCGGATGTCATCATACCGGTGCCATTGTTGCCATGCTTTCGGATGATGATAATTTCAAAATATGTGAAACCGCGTATGAACACTTCGGCACCCCGACCCTGGTCGCCCGTCTGAACGACAGGAACAACTTCGGATGTTTCCATGCACTTGGAGTTCTGATCGTGGATCCGTCCACGGCGATCGTCAGCCTTCTCGACCATTTCGTGCGGTCTCCGGCCGCAGCATCCCTGCTTATGGGCATGCACCAGGGCCGTGATGTACTCGATCTTCGGGTCAACAATCCGAATCTTTCAGGGCTGGCTCTGCGGGACTTGAGGCTCCCCTTTGACACCATAATCATGTCCGTGAAAA
Organism: Desulfobacteraceae bacterium; assembly: GCA_011389605.1. Classification (GTDB taxonomy): domain Bacteria; phylum Desulfobacterota; class Desulfobacteria; order Desulfobacterales; family Desulfosalsimonadaceae; genus Desulfosalsimonas. The sequence goes on along the minus strand of JAABTZ010000314.1, from coordinate 596 downwards.
GACGGGGTATGCTGTTTATTCCGCACAACTTCACCAGGCTCGAAGCAGGCGACATTGTCACGGTTGTGGGTTCGTTAAAATCCCTCAAGGAGCTTGCGCTCAGGTTCGATGTCGATCAGGAGGAGGCCATGCTGCAACTTGTGGAAAAGGCCACGGCAAAGGAGCTTTCGGAAAAACCTCTGCAGCCGGAAGTAAAGGACATTATCTCAAGGGAAACTCACAAGGCTGTACACAAGAAAGACCGGTTTGACTACATCGTGGAAAATTGCCATATCCTTGATATCAAACAGGCCATGGACAAGGAGGAATTTTTTCATCTCGTGTCCAGAATGCTGTCCGAATCCTTGCGGATTCCCGCCCCCGAACTGTAAGATCTTCTGGCCAAAAGAGAACAAGATGTTAGCACTGTGCTGGCTCCCGGACTTGCGGTTCCGCATATCATCGTAGACGGTGAAAACAGGTTTTCTCTGCTGGCGGTCCGGTGCAGAAAAGGAATCGAATTTTCCCGATCCGCTCCGCCGGTCTATGCAGAATTCCTACTGGAAGGCACCAGGGATGAAAGAACCTTTCATCTTCAGGCGCTTTCCGCCATCGCC
>JAABTZ010000313.1 GCA_011389605.1 Desulfobacteraceae bacterium | reverse complement strand
GATGCGGTGAAATTGGAAATCCCGGAGGGTTTTAGATTTTTAAAATATAAATTGATGTTATCCTTTAAAATTAATTGCTTTTAAAATCTGAAACCCTCAATTTAGGCAAAATAAAGCAGACATTCAGAATTGTATATCCGTAGGGGCAAACCTGTGTGTTTGTCCCTTGTCCGGGCGAACACACAAGTTCCCCCTGCGGCGCCATTTGGTATTAGTAGGCTTTTGCAAAAAAGCCGGGTTGCATTTTCCTGTTTCTATACCCGGAATATTTTAAACTTGCAAGAATTGTGATACAGCACCCTTTAACTCTTCCATGCCCCTGGAAAAAAAGTGATCAGCCCCTGTAATCACCCTAAAATCAGCTTCCGGGTTAAGCCGGGACAGAAGTTTTTCGACCCTGACCGGAGGGGCGATTTCATCTTCGCTCCGGTAATAACAAGTTTGAGCCGGGGACATGGCCGGAGTCCGTCAAAGTTCATCATGGCAGCAGGCGGGGCAACCATAAGCACCCGTCCCGGGGGCAGGTCATCTAAAGGGGCATGGGCCAGCACCCATGCCCCGAAAGAATATCCGGCAAAATCTATTTTGCCCGCTCCCTGGCCGCGGATATAATCGGCAGCCGCAATCAGATCCTTTTGTTCCCCTTTTCCATGGTCATATGCGCCCGAGCTTTTCCCGGCGCCCCTGAAGTTAAACCGCAGGGTTGTCAATCCCCTTGCCCGGCATGCGGCAGCCATTTCTTCAATTACAATGTTGTCCATGCTCCCTCCGTAAAGGGGATGGGGATGGGCCAGGATCACCGCATTATCCGTACCGGAAAAAAGTGCGCCTTCCAGTTTTATTTTGTCTGAAGAATTGAAAAATATATTTTGCTCCATTTTTTTCTCACATTTGTATCCATTTACTGTGCCATCTGAAATCAGGCTTTTTATGAGAGCATCATCCATTCATGGCCAAACATTTCTTTCTGCCATTGTTTCAGTTCCACGATGGCGTCAAGATCCTCCGGGGTATCCGGTGGGTTTTCGGCAATTTGTTTCATCGCGCTTTTGGGGATAATGAGGTACGGATCGATTTCCAGGGCCTCGGCTTTCTGCTGCCGCCACTGCTTGAGTTCTTTTATGCGCCGGGTCACGGCTGCCGGCACGGGCCGGGATTTTTTTTTCGGATAGCCGGGCCATTGTCCGAATGGCACTTCAAGGGCGGATTTTATGGCCTGAAGGATTCCGCTGCCGTACATTTGGATCTGTTTGCGGCTTAAAATTCCTGTTTTTGTCAGTTCATCGGTGTTTGCAGGCTTTTCCCGGGCCAGGGCCAGCAGGCTTTTGTTTCCAAGTATTTTAAAGGGAGGGCGGTCTTTTTTTCGTGCAATACCTTTCCTGAGCTCAAGCAACGCCTCTAAAACCACCAGGCTTGCAGTATCCAGCCTGCCGGCGCCCTTGACCTTTAGAAAAAGAGGTTTCTCATCATCGCCGGGCCCGGGTCGCACGCCTGCAATCTCCTCGCAGTGCTGCCTGACCCAATCCATCCGGCCCTTTTGTTTGAGCAGGCTTTTCATTTCTTCATGCAACACTACCAGGTAGCGCACGTCATTTGCCGCATATGCAATCATTTCTTCAGGCAGGGGCCTGACAGACCAGTCTTTTTTCTGGAATTTCTTGTCCAGCACCACGTCAAAATGCCTTGCCAAAACCGCCTCCAGGCTGGTGCCCTGATACCCGAGAAACCGTGCGGCCAGTTCAGTGTCAAACAGATTGGCAACCTCAATGTGAAAATCCCTGTACAGGCATCGCATGTCATAATCGGCCCCGTGGAAGACCTTGACAATGCCGGGATCAGAAAATAACGGTGCCAGGGCTGATAAGTCCTTAACAGCCAGGGGATCGACGATAAAGCAGGATTTGGGGGTTCCCAGCTGGAGAAGGCAGACTTTTTCCTCGAAATGGTGCATACTGTCAGCTTCAAGATCCACGGCCACGGCCGGTTCGCACATAAGGTCGGCAGCGGTTGCAGACAATTGGTCTTTGGATGTCAGATATTTTACAGGTGAAGATTCCATTTTTTCCGGTTGTGTGCGGGGTTGTCCGCCTTATAGTTGATATGACTTTTTTCTTGACCCTCTGTTGCAGATTCACTAAATAAGGCCATGGTGCCCACGGCAGGCAACTTTTATCCCTTTTATGAATTACCAAACGGACAGAGTCAATGATCAATATCACATTTCCGGATAAAACACAGCGGCAGTTTGAAGCACCGGTTAAAGGATATACCGTTGCAGAAAGCATTTCCGGGGGATTTGCCCGAAAATGCGTGGCCATGGAAGTAAACGGCGGGCTGATGGATATCTACAACTCTGTTTCCGGGGATGCCGATATTCGTTTTATTACCTCTGATGATCCCGAGGCACTGGATATCTTGCGCCATACAGCCGCTCATATCATGGCACAGGCTGTTTTGCGCCTTTACCCGGATGCCCAGCCTACCATTGGTCCTGTTGTGGAAGACGGCTTTTACTATGATTTTGACATGGAACCAATATCCGAGGAGGATTTTCCCAAAATCGAAGCCGAGATGAAAAAGATCGTCAAGGAAAAAATGCC
>JAABTZ010000312.1 GCA_011389605.1 Desulfobacteraceae bacterium | reverse complement strand
GAGCCGTATAAGCGGGAGCTCATCGAAGATCTTGAAGACGGCACCATCTCTTTTTACGCCCAGGGTGAATTCTCCGACCTGTGCCGGGGACCCCATTTGCCTCATACCGGGTTTCTGAGGGCCTTTAAGCTTCTGCGTGTATCGGGCGCATACTGGCGGGGCGATTCAGACCGCCCGCAGCTTCAGAGGATATATGGAACCGCGTTTTTTGATAAAAAGGATTTAAAAGCTTATCTGGAATTTCTCGAAGAGGCCCGTAAACGCGACCACAGAAAAATAGGTGCGGCCCTTGACCTGTTTTCATTTCACGAGGAATCTCCGGGAATGGCATTTTTCCACGCAAAGGGCATGGAGCTGTGGAACGCCCTGCTCGATTACTGGCGCATGGAGCACCGGGCTGCCGGCTATGTTGAGACCAAGACCCCCATTATACTCAACCGGAGTCTCTGGGAGCAAAGCGGCCACTGGGAAAATTACAGGGAAAACATGTACACCCTGCTCATTGATGAGACAGAATCAGCCATCAAGCCCATGAATTGTCCAGGTGGAATGCTTTTGTTCAAAGAAAAGCGCCATTCCTACCGGGACCTGCCCATACGCTCGGCTGAAGTGGGCCTGGTCCACCGGCATGAGCTTTCCGGGGTTCTTTCGGGCTTGTTCAGGGTCCGGGCCTTTCACCAGGATGATGCACATATCTTCATGATCCCGGACATGATTGAAGAAGAAATTTCAGGGGTTTTGAGGCTTGTTGAGCGCATGTATTCCACCTTCGGCCTTGGCTTTCACCTGGAGCTTTCCACCCGGCCGGAAAAATCCATTGGCACTGATCAGCAGTGGGAGATGGCCACAGGCGGCCTTACCTCGGCCCTGGACGCATATGGTATGGATTACAAGATAAATGAGGGCGATGGTGCTTTTTACGGACCCAAGATCGATATTCATATCAAGGATGCCATAGGCCGGACCTGGCAGTGCGGGACAATTCAGCTCGATATGTCCTTGCCTGAGCGCTTTGATCTTTCCTATGTGGGCCAGGACAATGAAAAACACCGTCCCGTTATGATCCACCGGGTGGTTTACGGCTCAATTGAGCGTTTTATGGGAATTTTAATAGAGCATTTTGCAGGAAAGTTTCCATTGTGGCTTGCTCCGGTTCAGGCTGTGATCCTGCCCATCAATGATTCTTTGGCACCGTTTGCCAAAGAAATCAGCCAGAAATTTTTTGCCGCAGGCCTTAGGACTTTTGTGGATGACCGGACTGAAAGTCTTAACAAAAAGATTCGGGAAGCACAGCTCTCCAAGATACCCCTGATTCTGACCGTCGGGGAAAAGGAAAAAAGCGCGGGCACCCTTGCCGTGCGCACCTTAGACGGTCAGGTCTATCATGGCGCTGCCGTTGATACTTTTATCAGAGCAGTGGCACAAAACGCTGCAGCCCGCAGCCTGACCATGGATGATATTTTTTCCGGTCTTTAAGAAGCTTCCGGCAGGTTTTTGTTTTTTTCTTTTTCCCGATCCGCTGCGGTGATTTTGTTTAAATTGTTTTTAACGGGCTAAACCGGCAGCAAATCTTACCGATAAGAAGTATATGGGTTCTGAGTATTTTTCCAGGGCCTCCTTTGACTTTTCCTTTCTTTGTATTTTTTTCATAACGGTGTTTTAAAATCTAAAAGGGGAACTATGCGATGACCGCCAAGTACAGCTGCGGGAAAAAAGAGTTTTTTCTATGTGTGCGGGGCTATTTGTTTTTTGCCCTTATGGCGTTTCTGGCTTTT
>JAABTZ010000032.1 GCA_011389605.1 Desulfobacteraceae bacterium | reverse complement strand
AGATCCTTATCAATAGTGTTAAGTTTTAAGAAGCATTGCGTTTTGAAAGTTTTTTTTTGCTTTGCGGTTAATTCTCTGGAATCAGGAATCTGCCGGGACTGGGTTCTCCCAGGTGATTGCGCGGCTTTTTGTAGGTGCGCATGCAATCCAGACGGTCAAGGTCCTTAAGCCGGTTGTAGATAAGTGTCCAGACGCAGTCCTTGTTGTCGTCTATCTCGCATTTGCCGTTATTGGTGCCCCCGCACGGTCCGTTGACAAGTCCCTTGTGACAGGCAGTCACCGGGCAGATGCCCCCGGTTTCCCCGATCACGCAGGTGCCGCACTGGGTGCAGATCTCGTTGAACTGGCCGTATGCGTTTTCCTTGCCTATAAAAAGGGTGTTCTGGGCGGGCACCACCATCTGGCCCGTCTGTGTGGCGATGGTTTGCACCCCGAAAGCGCAGGACATCACCAGCAGGGCATCTGCCTGATTCATCCTGGGGCCGAACTCCGAGAGGATATCGGATGTGAGGTTATCGCAGGTCACGGGAACCACTGTTGTGCCGGTTATGACCTTGCCCTTTGCAGACAGGTTTTCGGCTATGCCTGCAACCTGCTCCACGCCTCCGGTGCGTGTTAAGGTGGTGCAGGTGCCGCAGCCGATAATAAAAATCCTGTCCATGCCTTCGAGCAGCTGCTCGATTTCCTCAATGGGTTTCTGCTGGGTAATGGATCGGATCATGGGGGTCAACTCCTCTCTTTTTCAAGATCGCACCTGAGGCACCGCCTTGCTTCAAAGTGGGCCTGCTCGGCAGTAAAGCCTCTTTCAACTTCCCGGAAATCCCGGACGCGCTCTTCGGGCTTTTCGGTTTCAATTTTGACCCGGGGCTGGTCCTCTGTTGTCTCGGATTCCAGGGCCAGTCCGGTTTCCTGTACCAGGGGTGTTTTTTCATCCGGCATGAAAATCGGGGTCTGGTCGCCGGAAAGGTACTTGTGGATGGCAAGCGCGGCCCGCCGGCCTGAGGCAATGGCCCTGATCACAAAAGTCGGCCCAGTTGTAAAATCACCTCCGGCAAATACCCCGGGCACGTTTGTGGCAAGGGTGTTTTCGTCTACTGCAAGCGATCCCCAAAGGGCCCGCTCCAGCTGAGAGTCTTCGGGCAGAAAGGACGTGTCGGGTGCCTGGCCGATGGAAATGATTATATTGTCTGCTTCAACGTACTGGGTGTCGGACATGTCGCATTCCGGACGGAAATTGCCTTCCTGGTCAAAGACGGCCAGGCATCGGGAAAAGCTGATACCTTTGACTTTACCGTTTTCTTCAAAAATTTGCTCCGGGGACAACTGCAGATTTAAAATTGCGCCTTCCTCCTCGGTTTCCTCCACGTCCTTGTCCCAGGCCGGCATCTCATCGCGGCTTTCCAGGCAGAAGACCTGGACGTCGTCAGCTCCGGCCCGAAGGGCGGTGCGGGCCACGTCCATGGCCACATTGCCCCCGCCGATTACAACGGTTTTGCCCGAAAGTTTAATATCGTGGCCCAGGCGCACATCGCGAAGGAAGTTTAACCCGTAATAAAGCCCCTCTGTGCCTTCCTCCTCGCCGGGAAGCCCGATGCGCTTGCTGGCCTGGGCACCGGCGGACAGAAAGACTGCATCAAAGCCTTCCTTTTTCAGGTCGGTTAAGGTGTGGTTGGCGTCAATGGGGGAATTGTATTCGATTTTTACCCCTGCGTTTTCAATCCACCTGATTTCCATGTCAATGACCTCCCGGGGCAGGCGGAATTCTGGAAGGGCTATGTTTAACATGCCGCCGCCCACGGGCTGGGCCTCAAACACCCTGGTTTCGTAGCCCAGTTTGGCAAGAAAATAGGCGCAGGTCAGCCCTGCAGGCCCTGCTCCCACAATGGCAACCTTTTGATCCCGGGTCACTGGGAAAGGTTCGCGCGCAGCACCATGTTTGTCATAGTAGTGGTCGGATGCAAACCGTTTTAGGGTCCTGATGGCAACCGGGTCATCCAGCTCGCCCCTACGGCACTTGTATTCGCAGGGGTTGATGCAGACCCGGCCGCATACGGCCGGAAACGGGTTTTTCTCCCGGATGATTTCCACGGCTGCCTCGTAGTTGCCGCTGCCGATGGCAGCAACGTAATTTGGCACGTCAATGCCGGCGGGGCAGGCGTGCTGGCAGGCTGATATAACCATGGAATCGCACACCGCGCCAGCGCACCTGTGTTCGTGGATGTGGTCCCTGTATTCCTGCTCAAAGTAGCGCAGAGTGGAAAGGGCCGGCTTTGGGCTGGCCTGGCCCAGGCCGCACAGCGAGGCATCGGCCATGGTGTTTCCGATGGATTTTATGGTGTCAATGTCTTCGATATGCCCCTGGCCCAGGGTAATGCGGGCCAGGGTTTCCAGAAGCTGGGTGGTGCCAAGCCTGCACGGGGCGCATTTGCCACAGGACTCAGATTGGGTGAAGTTTAAGAAAAACCGTGCGATTTCCACCATGCAGTTGTTCTCATCAAGCACCACCATGCCGCCGGAGCCCATGATAGCACCTATCCTTTGGATAGTATCATAATCGATTGGCAGGTTTAAAAACCGAGCCGGCACGCATCCGCCCGCAGGCCCTCCCATCTGAACGGCCTTAAACTGACGCCCCTTTGGAATGCCGCCGCCGATGTCGTAGACAACTTCCCGGATGGTTGTGCCGATGGGCACTTCCACAAGGCCGGTGTTGTTGACCTTACCTGCAAGGGAAAATATTTTTGTCCCCTTTGAAGCCTCGGTTCCCAGCTCCCCGTACCAGGCTGAGCCGTTTTTGATGATCAGAGCGATGTTGGCCAGGGTTTCCACATTGTTGATGTTGGTGGGTTTCTCATCAATGCCGGCCTGGGCGGGAAAGGGCGGCCTGGGCCTGGGCATGCCGCGTTTGCCTTCGATTGAGGCCATCAAAGCGGTCTCCTCCCCGCAGACAAAGGCCCCGGCTCCCATTTTCAGGGAAAGATCAAAGTTAAAACCCGTGCCCAGGATGTTTTCGCCCAGAAGTCCCAGCTGTTTTCCCTGTTCAATGGCCAGGGTCAGATGTTCAACGGCAATGGGATATTCCTCGCGCACGTAAATTATTCCGTATTCCGCGCCCATGGCATATCCGCCGATCATCATTCCTTCGATAACAGAGTGCGGGTCGCCTTCTAAAAGCGCGCGGTCCATAAAGGCCCCGGGATCGCCCTCGTCTGCGTTGCAGACCACGTATTTGGGAGTGGTGGGTGTCTGGCGGGCAAAGCGCCACTTAAGGCCCGTGGGAAAGCCGGCCCCCCCGCGTCCCCGGAGTTTTGACTGAATCACTTCTTCTATGACCGCCTCGGGGGTCATCTGTGAGAGGGCTTTGACAAAGGCTTTGTATCCATCTGCTGCAATGTAGTGTTCTATCTTGGTGGGATCGATCCTGCCGCAGTTTGCAAGGACCCGGCGGACCTGTTTCTGGTAGAATGGAATCTGGTTTTTGTAATAAACGGCCTGGCCGGTCCTGGGATCCTTGTAGGCCAGACGCTCGATTAACTGCTGATTTTTTATTGTCTGGTCCACGATCTGGGCGGCATCTTCAGGATCAACTTCCTGGTACTGGATCCCAAGAGGCTCGATGGCCACAACTGGGGCCTTGGCGCAGAAACCATGGCATCCGGTTGATCGAATTTCAACTTCCTTGTCAAGCCCCTGCCGGCTGACAGCATCAGCTAAGGCATCGCGCACGGCCGCGGCTCCATATGCCCGGCATCCGGTCATACACACGTGAACCTCGGTCTTCTTTTTGCCCGAGTCCGCAAGGATCTTGTTGCGGAGCCATTCAATCTGTCCGATGGATGTGAGTTTTTTCATAGGGCTCAATCATCCTCCTTGTCTTTCCTGTGCTCGCCAAGCACGCTGACCACCTTGGTTGGGTTGAGCCGGCCATAGTAATCCTTGTTGACCATCATGGTCGGGGCCAGAAAGCAGGCTCCCAGGCAGGCCACGGTCTCCAGTGTGAACTGGTAGTCGTTGCTGGTCTGGCCTTCCTCCAGGTCCAGCTCCTTTTTAACCAGCCGAAGTATGCTTCGGCTCCCCTTTACATGGCATGCCGTGCCCCTGCAGACCCTGAGCACACAACGGCCCTTGGGCTTTAAGGAAAATCCGGAGTAAAAGGTGATTACACCCTGGACCTGGGAGGCAAACATGTTTAAGGCCTCTGCAATGGGAACGATTGCCTCGGGAGGGACAAATCCGAATTCTTCCTGGACTTCCTGGAGCAGCGGGATTAATGCCCATTTACGGTCCCGGTAATCCTCTATGATTTCATCGAGTTTGTGCCGGTCAAATTGCGTGGGATCCATTTTGTCTCCTTGGCATCTATATTTTTTCTATATCCACCCCGCAGGTGCGCCAGGCCGGGGCCGTCTGCTTCAGGGAGTCTATTCCGGCAAGACAGGCTGCATCATTTCCGCAGACACCCAGGGGAACAAACACCCGGCCCGGAAATATCCCTGGATCGGCGACAAAGCTGCGTTCAATGCTTCCATGGTTTGAACTGATCCGTATTGCTTCTTTTCCTGTCAGGTCCAAGGCATTGATGTCGGCAGGACAAAGGCGGACCTGGCTGTCGCGGTCCCAGGCGGCCATTCTTGGTGAGCGGCTGGTGCGCGTACCACCTGCAGGATGCCATCTCAGGGAGCCCAGCATTGCGGTAAATGATTTTCCCTGGCTTATTTCAGCCGGCTGCCCTTGTTTTATGGAAGCAAATTCAAATTTGTCACCGTTTTTTACGGAAAGCGGGGTGGTGTCTTCGGAGTTTTTGATCCATTCCTGACGCTGGCTGCCCAGGGTCGCATACATTGGCACGGTTCTGCGAATTTCCTGCCGTATTTTTTCAATGGTGGCGTATTGCTCGGGATATCCCATTTTCTGTGCCAGCATCCCAAGAATATGCCAGTCGGCCCGGGCCTGGCCGGGCGGGTCCGCAGCAGGTATAAACGACTGGATTCGGCCTTCCATGTTGGTAAAGGATCCGTTTTTTTCGGCAAACGCCGAGCCGGGAAATACCACGTGGGCAAGACGGGTGGTGCGGTTGTCAAAAATATCCTGGACCACTATAAAATCGAGCTTTTTTAAGGCTTCCTCCACCCGGCTGGACTCAGGCAGGGCCCGGATAAGGTTTTCGCCCATGATGTAGAGTGCCTTTAAATGGCCGGATTCCGCGGCTTCGATAATACCGGGCAGATCCAGGCCTGAGTCTGGTGAAAGCTTTGTCTTCCAGAGGCTTTCCAGTTTATTTCTGGCAGCCGAATCTGAAAGCTGTTTTCTTCCGGGAAGCATATCCGGCAAAACCCCCATGTCCATGGCGCCTGCTGTGTTGCTTTCGGGCGTGGGGATAAAAATCCCGGCATTGGGCGCCCCAAGACTTCCGGTGGCAAGGACCAGGTTAAATGAGGCATCCGCGATGGCTGTCCCGTGCCTTGATTCCATAACGTCAGAGCCAAGAACAAGGGCGATTTTGCGGCCTGAAAGCATTTCCGCGGCCCTGCTGATTTCTTTTTCTTCACCGGAAGAAAGTGGGTTGGCTTCCAGCATGGAGGATGTTTCTGTTTTTATCAAATCCCAGCCGGTTGTGAACTGGCTTATATAACCGCTGTCATGGCCGTTAAGATCAGCTATTTTAGCTGCCAGGGAAGCGATGAGCAAGGGTATGCGAAAATCCGGATCAGATTCCGGTTCCGGCCGGATTCGGGCTGCTGCAAACGGGGCAAGGCCTGTTTTCCGGGAGTCGATGGTTACAAGGGGGGTTCCCGTCCGGGTGGCCCGTTTGACATGATATGCTGCTACCGGCACGCTGTGGTCAGGGTCTGCATTGATCACAACGATGGCTTCGGCTTTTTCAAGCTCAAAAAAGGGTGAAATGCGGGCTGCGCCCATGGTTTTATTTTCCATGAACCGTAAAATGGGCTGGCCGTTTATAGAGCCGGTGCTGGTGATATTATTGGTTTCAAACACGACCCGGGCGATTTTTTGAAAAAGGTAATTTTCCTCTATGCTGCATTTTGGCGAACCTACAAAAGCGATGCTGCCCGGTCCGTGGCTGCGCTTGATATCAGCCAGAATTTCCGCGGTTTTAGACAAGGCCTGGTCCCAAGGCACGGGCTGGAGAACCAGCCGGCTGTCTTCATCCGGCATTCGGATCAATGGCTGTTTGAGGCGATTGGGACTGTTTAGAAAATCATGGGCAAAGTGGCCGCGCACGCACAGGGTGGCGCTGTTTACACTCCCCTTTACCCTGGACGGGTTTACCTCCATGACCCGGCTGCCTGCAATGCCAATGGCGAGGCTGCACCCCGCACCGCAAAATCCGCAGATGGAATCCTTTTGCATTTCCGGCGTGCCAACAAACCCGGCATGCTTTGAAGAAAGGGCGCCGGTGGGGCACATGGAAACACAGGTGCCGCAAAATGTGCAGGTGGATTCCTCCAGGGGGTTTTCCATCAGGGTTGCGGGCCGGGAGGCAAAACCCCTTTCATTGTAGTCGATTGCACCGGTGGCAACCAGCTCGTGGTCTGCCCTTATGCATTTGCCGCACAAAATGCACTTGCTAAGATCCCGCACAATAAATGGATTGAGTTCTTCGTAAGGTTTGTAGTTGGGCATGGGGTAAAGCCGGTTTTCCGCCACTCCCAGCCGGGCGGCAATTCCCCGTAATTCGCAGCGGTTTCCCTTTGAGCAGACAATGCACGATTCCGGGTGCTCGGCAAGCATCAGGCGCACTATGTTTTTTCTGTGTGTGATGATGCGCTCCGTCTCGGTTAAGATTGCCATATCCTTTGCCGCAGGCGTTACGCAGGAGGCCATCAAGCGGCCGGTATTTTCGTCTTCCACCAGGCACATTCGGCAGGCTCCGTAGGCTTTGAGAGCAGGATGGTGACATAAGGTGGGTATGAAGATGCTGTTTTTTTCCGCAACGGAAAGAAGGGTGTCTCCCATGCGACAGGAAACCTTTTTTCCGTTGATGGTCAAAGCGATGGATTCCACGGGGCGGCTCCTTTTGGATTCTTATTTTGTGAAAGGGCCGGAAACCGGACTGGCCGCTTTGGCCGGTCCGGCAAAACCTTACTTTAGTTTTGCCGCATCCAGATAGTGCCGGAGTTTTTCCTCGCCTCCGATGGTAATGATATGGACGCCGCTGCAAAGGTCTTTTAAACCCTTTACAGTATCTGCAAACAGTTCGATGCTGGCTTTGTCCTTGTCCGGAGCCTTGGCCAATTTCTGGATCGCCCAGTCGGGCACCAGTCCCGGACGCAGATGCCTGTTTAGAAAGCGGGCCATGCCGGCTGTGCGAAGGATCATCACTTCGGCGATTACCGGAATGCCGAATGTGTTGGTGCGCGAAAGGAACTTGTCAAATTTTTCCACATCAAAAACAGGGGTGGTCATAAAATATCCCGTCCCCATTTTAGTCATTTCCTCCATCTCCTTTAATTCCAGGTCGGGAACGTTTTTGCCCCAGTTGGATTCAACGCCTGAGCCGAGAAAGAAATCGGGGGAAACCTCTATTTCCTGGCCTTCCACACCTCTGCCTTCCCTGAAGTGCTCAAGCACGGACTGGAGTTTTCCTGCATCAACATGGAAAAACATCATTTCCTGGAGACTGTCGCCGGTAATCCTGTAATCTTCCGTGAAGACAAGCAGATTGTCGATGCCGGCATGATGGGCTGAAATAAGGTCTTTTTGCAGCTGGATGCGGTTTTTGTCCCTGGTGGCGGTCTGGTAGATGGATTCAAACCTGTTTTCTTTCAGTGTCTGGCATGTCTTGATTGTGTCGCCGACAACACCCTGGAACTCGACTTCTGAAAGTGAAACTCCTTCCACCCGGCCGCGGATTAGATTTAAGCTTTTGACCAGGTTTTCGGAATCCTGTTCAATGGGCGCCTGTACCTCGGTGGTGACAGCGAATTTTTTCTTTTCAAGGGCTTCTTTCAGTTTCATATGCGCCTCCTCGAAATTGAGGGTTCCGGCGGCAAGAGGCCGGATTTATGCAGCGCCCAGCAGCCGCGCCACTTCCTCTTTGAGCTGGGAGAGGGGAAGCGGCTTGGAAAAACAGGCGTCCGCACCGTGTTCTTTCATCTTTTTGAATTTTTCCTCGTCCAGGTAGGCAGAGAGCACTATGATTTTGGTGTCTCTGGTTTCCTTGTTGGACTTGATTTTCTGGCAGACATCATATCCTTTGATATCGGGCATCATAATGTCGAGAATCAGCAGATGCGGCTTGAAGTGGTTTACCTGGAGGCCGGCTTCAAAACCGTCTGCAGCCGATATGACCTCGTAGTCATGCTCGTCTTCCTCCAGGGACTGGACAATGCTTTCAACAATAATGGGGTCATCGTCGACAACAAGAATCCGCCTGCGGTCATTGTCCTCAACTGAATCCGGTATCGGGATTCCCTGCTTGCGCATGAATTCCTCCAAATCCTTGCGGTTTATCCTGCGGTGGCCCCCCGGGGTGCGGTATGCCTTGATGTGGCCGGCATCAATCCAGTTGATGATGGTTTTGGGAGAGACGTTGCAGTATTTGCTGGCTTTAAACACGGTAAAAACTTCGTCCATGGCGGGCCTCCTCCCCTGAAGAAAAAGTTGACTTTTTAGTTTTTATATTAATTATAGTCTTGAAGCGTGTCAAGAAAAAAATTTATTTTTTGTTAAAAAAATTTAACTATCAGATATAATATATTTAAATTGAACTAAAAATGGAAGGTCAAATTGTTGTATTTATTTTTTATTATAATTATAGTTATTACAGTCTTTTGGTTAAAAAGAAAAAAACATAGAATGCATTTGCATGTTAGCGGTTTAAAGTGGCCTTAAACGCAGTTGGTGGGAATCTGATATGTGGGTTTGCAGTTTGCAAGCATGCTGCTTCATGGTAATAATGACGTTAAACAGGGATGAAACAACCATCAGCAAAGGAGGTCCTGGGTGAAATCATATGACGTGCTGATTGTGGGATCAGGTACCGGAGGGCAGACTGCTGCTTATACTCTTATGGAATACGGGCTGTCTGTTGCGGTGATTGAAAACAGCACCACTCCGGGAGGGATTTGCGCTCTTGCGGGCTGCCAGGCCAAGAAATGGTATTACGAGGCAGCTGAAACCATGGACCGGGCCCGTCATTTGTCCGGCAAAGGTGTTGTCCGGCCGCCGGAAATGGAGTGGGGCGCTGTGCTGGATCAAAAACAGGCGTTTACAAGTGCTGTTCCGGATTCCACGCGCAAGGGGTTTAAGGGCTCGGGTATAGATTTTTTGGAAGGCAAGGCAGTGTTTTTTGATGAAAATACCCTTGCAGTCAACGGGCAGCCGGTTGAGGCCGGATATATCATCCTGGCCACAGGCGCACATCCAATGCCACTGCCTTTTGACGGCGCCGGGCTTATGACTTCCAGCAGTGATTTTATGGAACTAAAAGAGCTGCCTTCAAGAATTGCCTTTGTGGGCGGTGGCTTTATATCTTTTGAGTTTGCCCACTTTGCCGCAAGGCTCGGGCCGCCGGATCAGCAGGTATACATCCTGGAAGCCGGGCCCAGACCCCTGGGGCCGTTTGACGGGGAAATGGTGGAGCAGCTTATGGCAGCTTCCCGGGCTGAAGGAATACAGATTCACGCGGATGTCGAAATAACCGGAATTGAAAAAACGGAAAACGGTTTTGCTGTGCGCGGCCGGGATGGCAGCGAGTTTGACGTGGACCTGGTTGTTCACGGTGCAGGAAGATCCCCGGCAGTCAATGAGCTTGAGCTGGAAAAAGCTCTTGTGGCATTTTCCAGCAAGGGAGTCAAAGTGGACGGAAATATGCGGACAAGCAATTCCAGGGTGTTTGCCGTGGGCGATTGTGCTGCAACCATCCAGCTGGCAAGGGTGGCGGATTACGAAGCGTACGTGGCGGCCAAAAATATACTGGCAGAAATCCATGGCGGCAAAGGTGCCGTAATGGATTACCGGGCCGTGCCTGCTGTTTTGTTCACTCTTCCCCAGTATGCCATGGTCGGCGCCACTGAAGAAGAGTTAAAATCTAATAATATCAGCTATTACAAAAGCACAGATGCCAATCTTTCCTGGCCCACCTACCGGCGGGTGGGTTTAAGGCACGCCGGCTATAAGGTGCTTGTTGATGAGAACAATCGCATTCTGGGCGCACACATTATCTCCGACAATGCCGCCGGCCTGATCAATATTTTCAGGCAGGCCATGATCCATAACCAGTCAGTTCAGCAAATTTACCGGGATAACATCATGGCCCCTTACCCCACCCGGGAAAGCGATGTTATTTATATGTTAAAGCCTTTTATTGCCGATGATCTTCTGGCAGGCCTGTAAGGTTTTTTGCGCAGGTTTCTGTTTGAGACAATTTTCACAACTGCTCCGGAGTTGCAGAGGAATCAGATGAATCTGTCTGAGTCCCCATGGCTGCAGCCTTGTTTTTAAGCTCGTTGAATTTTGAGGAAATATTTTCCAGTTTGGCCTCCCATTCCGGGTTGGCGGTCTGCCCCTCGGTGACTTTGAAGAAAACCTGCATGAGTGCAGTCATGCCAACAGGTTCTATAACCGCCTGCTTGATCCCCCATGCAAAGACTATGGCCACGATCAGGGTAAGAGGGCCGGCTGCGCCAGGAAACAGCCCCACCAGAAGCGCCGCGGGCCCGAGCACGATCAGAAACGCCAGAAATGTCAGGCCCCAGATGAAAAAGGCCAGCCATACGGCATTTTTCAGAAATGCCTTGTAATTTTGCGCATAAAGCACAAGGGCGGTGCGGCTGGTCTGCCATGGGTTGTCTGTTTTTGTTCTAATGAGATAGGCCAGTATTACTTCGTCAAGATAAGTCAATGACAGATTTAAAATGGTATTTAAAAATTTCATTGCACCCGCGGCACCGGGTATGGGCAGGATGGCGGCAACAGAGAGAAATGTACGGTTAAATGTCTTTAGAATGCCTTTGATAAGCTGATCCAGTCCGAAAAGCAAAGAGGATGCCGCAAACCGCTGCTGGACCTGCTCCCGGGCATAGGTAATCTGGCCCTGGCCGCCGGGGATCTGCCTGCCCTCGAACAGTTCAACGAGAACGGCTATATGTCCGGCCTTGACAAGGTACAGCAGGTATTCACGGATGAAATACATGATTGCCCCGGCTATACCGAATCCTGCCAGTCCGCCCCACATGCCCCCGGCCGGTGCGTTGTCGGCTATAATCCCAATGCCGTAGCCGATGCCGGCCCCTGTCCCCGTAATCAGGACAAATGCCAGTGTGATGCCAAAGTAGATGAGAAAACGGAAAACCAAAAACGGTGCGGTTTGTTTCAACAGTCCAAGGACTTCTCCTAAATTGAAATCTTTCATACCCCCACCCCCGGTTTTTTTGCTGATGTCCGGCTGCCGGATCATCTGTTGTGATTGTTTGTATGGCTCCTGGATAAACTAAGTGTTTCAAATTTGACGGCTTCGTAAAAAGTCCAATATCTGTGTTACGCGCGATTTTTCAGAATTTCACGTACGGCTAAGTACGCTGCATTCTTCAAAATCGCGCAAGCCTTGATCTTGAACTTTTTACAAAGCCATCTAAAAGCGATTTTTTACGAGGGCATCAAATTTGACAATCCCGTAAAAAGTCGCTTTTAGACGGTTTTGTAAATGTATAACAACGGCTTTATTAAATCAAGCAGCAACAGAAGCTTGTCAGTAACAAATAATATGTCCGGAGTTGTAGCACATAATCTGTCCGGTTTAATATAGCCACCAAGGAGGTGGTTTATGAGGCGGACGGAGGTGTTACAGGAGATCCGGAAGATGAGATTTGAAGAGACTTTCAAAAATTGGACAGAAAAGCGGTTGAGCCAGGAAGAGGCTGCCAGGCTACTGGGGGTTTGCAGCCGTACCTTTCGGCGCTACGTTGATCGTTATGAGGAAGCTGGAATAGAGGGTCTTATGGACAAGCGCCTGAGCCAGCCATCCTCCAGACGGGCCCCGATGGATGAGGTTTTTGCACTTACCCAGCAGTATAAAAACCGATATCAAGGATGGAACGTCAAGCACTTCTACTCATGGTATAGGCGAGAAGGCGGACAGCGCAGTTATACATGGGTTAAAAACAAGCTGCAGTCAGAAGGCCTGGTTACCAAGTCTGCCAAAAAGGGCAAACATCGCAAGCGCAGGAAACGTTCGCCCATCGATGGCATGATGCTGCATCAGGACGGCAGTACTCATCAATGGGTGCCGGACAAAATGTGGGATCTTATTGTGACAATGGATGATGCTACCAGTGAGCATTATTCAATGTTTTTTGTTCATGAAGAAGGCACAGTCAGCAGCTTTGAAGGGGTTGAGGAGGTAATCATTAAAAAAGGCCTGTTCAGCTCTTTGTATACAGATCGCGCAAGCCATTACTGGTATACCCCCGAAAGTGGAGGAAAGGTAAGTAAGGTCCAACTCACCCAGTTTGGACGGGCCATGAAGCAGTTGGGTATCGAGATGATTGCCGCTTATTCTCCGGAAGCCCGCGGCCGAAGCGAGCGGGCATTCCAAACCCACCAGGAGCGGTTGCCAAAGGAACTGGCTTTAAATGGCATTACTACCATGGAGGCTGCCAACAGGTATTTGGTTGAGATTTATCAGCCGGCATATAACGATGAATTCATGGTTTCTGCTGCCGAACAAGGCACAGGATTTGTGGAGTGGGCAGGATCAAATCTTGAAAACATCCTTTGTGAACATTATGAGCGTACTGTCTCTGCTGACAATTGTGTGAATTTTGCAGGTAAGATCTTACAGATACCTGCCGACAAGTATCGATGCCATTATGTGCGTGTCAAAGTGCGGGTCCATAAGTATACTGATGGCTCAATGGCGGTTTTTCATGGCCCGAGAAAACTGGCTGATTATGATTGGCAGGGGAATCTAAAAAAACAGAAAAAACAAGAGGCAGCCTGAGTCCGCGGCTCGCCTCCTCGCCGGCGAGGAGGTGTAAGGAGTAGACAAACTTACGCCTCCTGTCAGCGAGTGTCAAAAGTGGACAATTCATTTGCTACAAAACCGGACAATTCT
>JAABTZ010000311.1 GCA_011389605.1 Desulfobacteraceae bacterium | reverse complement strand
CTTTTTTTTCCCAAAGCCATGTGCACATATGCCATTGGCCAACTGACAACTTTAAGAAAACATCCCAACACAAACCACCTCAATAACGCCACTGCCGGATAAAAGTCTGACGAGTAAAGCAGATAAATGGTAAAAGGGGCAAGCGCAAGAATAGCGACCAGGGCAGGCGTGGCAAGCAAAAGCCCGACCTCGGTTTGTTCATTGGCCAATCGAGTCATTTCAGCATGATTATGAGACACTTCTGAGAGACGGGGATAAAAATCGGCTCCCATTGCACCCAACACAAAAGTCAGTACATGTCCCGAAATAAAAAAAGCCGCGTGATATATTCCCAAACTGTCTATGCCGAAATCACGGGTGATTAAAGCGCGTATTACGTATGTGGTAGCGGTTGTAGCCACCCCTGAAACCATGAACGCAGCACCCAAGCCGAACAAACTTCTGGCTCCGGAAAAGGTCTCCTGCCAGGACATGGAAACCGTCTGCGGAAAAATTTTCCTGGAATACCACCAGGCAACACCAAAGTGAAACATCGCAATAGCCAGCAAAGCAGGGACAATTCCGGAAATCCCGAAGGTTGCATATAAACCGATGCTTATTAAAGCGCCGGCCATGGAACTGAAAATCTGAACCCGAACCAGGTCTGCGATACGTCGTAATCCTTGAATCACCGCCATCTGACCCTGTGCAACAATGGTTATCAGGATCACCAGAGACAAGCATATCAGGCTCAAAGCATAATCGGTGTGGCCGAATGTCAACCGGCTGATTGGAAAGGCCAGCGCTGCAAGGCCAACCGCCCCAACCAAACCGGTCATCCAACACATCCGTCGCAAAATGGTTACCGTCTGTGTAATCTCATTTTGGTCTCCGGAACCTGCGGCAACAGCCACATTCCTGACGCCGCTCTGGTTGATGCCCAGCCCTGAAAGCTGAATCCCAAACTGGGTTATGGACCGATAGGCCCCGATCAGACCCACGCCCGTTGGACCGATAAAGACCGCTGCGAACTTGGTTGATAAAATCCCAAAAACCAGCCGGATGAGTTGAGATCCGCCGACCATGGAGGATGATTTCAGGATCTGGGAATACGATTTAGAGTCAGACAATTCTGTATTTACCTTCAATTTTTGACTGATAGAGTAGCATGAGTTTAATTTTTGTTTAAAATGCGTTTAACAATTCAGCTATTTTTTCTATTTCAGCTTCACCCATCCCTGGACCGATCGGCAAACTCAAGCTCATGTGATGAATCATTTCTGACCGTTGAAAAACTTTCAGATTCCAGTCCGAATAAGCCTGCTGTTTGTGCGGCGGTATCGGATAATGAATCAATGTATGCACACCCTGTTCCAACAAATAGGCTTGCAGTTCATCCCGCCGAGAACAGCGGACCACGAACAGATGAAAAACGTGCTGCTCTTCTCTTTCCCACTTTGGCAGTGTGATAAGCGGATTTTTTATACCTTCCAGATATTTTTTGGCCACTATCCGCCGGGCCGCTGTTTCCTGATCCAGGTGCTGAAGTTTCACCCGCAGCAATGCCGCCTGCATCTCATCCAACCGGCTGTTCACCCCCTGGTACAGATTCTCATATTTTTTTTGGCTGCCATAGTTGCCCAGGGCCCGGATGGTCTGGGCCAGTTTTTCATCATTGGTGGTAACCGCCCCGGCATCGCCCAAAGCACCCAGGTTTTTGCCCGGATAAAAACTGAATCCGGCCGCATGCCCCCAGTTGCCGGCCTTTTTCCCTTGCAGGCTTGCCCCATGAGCCTGGGCAGCATCTTCCAGCACCAGCAGACCATGCCGGTCGGCAATTTCCATGATCTTGGGCATCTCAACCAGGCGGCCGTATAGGTGCACGGGCAAAATCACCTTTGTCCGGAGAGTGATGGCTTTTTCCGCCAGTTCAGGTGACAGGTTGTAGGTGTCGATATCCGGCTCCACCAGCACCGGGGTCAGCCGATTTTCCGTGATGGCCAGGATGGTGGCGATATAGGTGTTGGCTGGGACAATGACCTCATCGCCTTCTTTGAGCCGCCCCAGTTCTTTCCAGGCCCGGAGGGTCAATATCAGCGCATCCAGGCCATTGCCCACCCCGATGCAGTACCGGGTAACGCAATATGCGGCAAACTCTTTTTCAAAGGCCGCTACTTCCTGCCCCTGGATGTACCACCCGGAATCGATGACACGGGTGGCCGCTTCTATCAGTTCATCTCGATAGGCGGCATTGATGGCTTTCAGATCCAGAAAAGGAATGGTCATTTTTGCTTTTCCTGAATGAAGGTGTCATAGTCCCGGATGTATTCCGCCTCGTCATAGGGCATGGAGGCCAGTACCAGGCAAATCCCACCGGACGAAAAATTGATCAGTTCACGCCATATCTGCCGAGGGACATACAGACCATAATACGCCCGCTCCAGGCGGACGGTCTTTTTATCTGTCCCGTCATCCAGAACCACATCAAAAGCTCCCATCACAGACATGATCAATTGCTGGAGTTCCCGGTGGGCATGACCACCCCTGGATTCGCCGCCGGGCACGTCATACAGATAATAGGTCCGTACAATGTCAAACGGAATCTGATCCTGATTAGTAATGGGTGTTAGAGATCCTCTGCGGTCATATTTCCGGGGCAGATCGATCAGCTTGCAGTCATGAATGGTGGTTTTCATCGCTCCCCCTGCATCAGTTCTGTGTATTCCCTGTATTCCCTGATATAGTCGGTCTCTTTGTAGGGATGTTCGGCCAGCACATAGGCCACGGCATTGGTGGAAAAATTCTGCATCCGCCGCCAGATCATGTTGGGAACATACAGCCCGTGATAGGGCCGGTTCAGGTGAACGATCTTCTGGGCGCTGCCGTCATCCAGCATCACGTCAAAACTGCCGGACAGAGCAATGATCACTTCGCACTGCTCCCGAAAGGCATGGGCGCCGCGCCGTGCTCCCCCCGGCACATCATAGATCCAGTAGACCCGGGCGATCTTGAAAGGGATGTGCCGCTCCTGCTCGATGAATGTCAGGTTGCCCCGGGGGTCGAGGAATCTGGGAAACCGGATCAGGGATGCATCATAGACACTGGTGACATGCTGCTGTTTATTGATCTTCTTCAACATCATTTTTTCCGATATATCGCTGAATTCTGGCTGGATTGCCATAAACCACAGCATTGGGAGGCACGTCTTTTGTGACCACGGCACCGGCTCCGACCATGGCGTTTTCACCGATTGTGATGCCGCATAAAATGGTAGCGTTGGCACCGATGGAACAGCCTTTTTTTAGGACAGTCTTTGGGTATTTGTCAGGATATTTTTTACTTCTGGGGAATTTATCATTGGTGAAGGTGGCATTCGGCCCTATGAAGACATCATCTTCCACCTGGAGCCCATCCCATAACTGAACCCCGCATTTGACCGTGACGCGGTCACCCAGTGTTACCTCATTTTCAATAAATACATGGTCACAGATATTGCAGTCTTCGCCGATTACCGCACCGGGCAAAATATTGGTAAAAGCCCATATCCTGGTACCCTTTCCGATATTTTGAGATGCCACAATGGCCTGATCATGTTTATGATATTTGTCCATCAGCCAGTCTATTCCCCTAACCCATTTTTGGCAAACAAGTTGTCCACTGTAGAACTCTTCCCCAACTGCATCAGATACTTCCCATACCCGTTTTTCAAAAGCGGCGTCGCCAGTTTTTCCAGCTGTGCCATGGTGATATACCCTTTGCGCAGGGCCACTTCCTCCACACACCCCACCTTGAGACCCTGGCGTTTTTCAATGGTTTCGATGAACGCCCCGGCTTCCAGGAGAGATTCATGGCTGCCCGTGTCCAGCCATGCAAACCCGCGGCCCAGCAGCTGCACTTTGAGCGTGCCCCGGGCCAGGTACACATTGTTGATGTCCGTGATTTCAAGCTCGCCTCTGGGGGACGGCTTCACGGAATGGGCAATCTCCACCACGTCATTGTCATAAAAATAAAGCCCGGGCACGGCAAAATTGGATTTGGGATGGGCAGGCTTTTCCTCGATGCTCAGCACCCGGCCGGTTTCATCAAAATCCACCACCCCATACCGCGACGGATCATTGACCCAATAGCCAAACACAATCCCGCCCTTGGTGAGCTGGGTGCATTTTTGAAGCATGGGCTGAAACCCTTGGCCGTAAAACAGGTTGTCCCCGAGAATCAGGCACACGGAATCAGACCCGACAAACGATTCCCCCAGAATGAACGCCTGGGCAAGGCCTTCGGGTTTGGGCTGTTCAACATAGGAGATGGAAATCCCCCATTGGGAGCCGTCCTTGAGCAGTTTCTGAAACCGGGGCAGGCCCTCGGGATCAGAGATCAGCAGAATATCCCGGATACCGGCCAGCATCAGGACCGA
>JAABTZ010000310.1 GCA_011389605.1 Desulfobacteraceae bacterium | reverse complement strand
AAAGGTCACAGCATCAAAATACAGCTATACACCGTACCCGGCCAGGTAAAGTACAACGCCACCCGCCGTCTTGTTCTGAGAGGCGTTGACGGTATTGTCTTTGTTGCAGACTCCATGGATCTGCGCCGGGAGATGAACATACGTTCCCTGCAGAATCTAAAGGAGAACCTGGAGACATTTAACAAGAATATTTTCAATATCCCCCTGGTGATGCAGTACAACAAGCGAGACCTTGCCGATGAAGGCATTCCCATAATTTCCGTGGAAACGCTGCAGAAGGATTTAAATACCCGGTTAAACGCCCCGTATTTTCCTGCAAGCGCCATCAGGGGCGACAATGTGGCGGCCACCATGAAGAAAATTATCGCATTGACTGTCAGTTCCCTGCGTAAAAAACTGCAATAGGAGGAAAATCATTGAATCGCACGGAAGATGATGATGGCCTGGGCGCAGAAGTTAACAGCCGGCTGGATGAAATGTTTGGCGATGATGATCCTGAAGAATTTGATGAGCAAGATTCTCCGATTCGTAATCTCAAAGCGCTGGTTGCCGGAATTGACTGGGAAATATCCGATGAGAGCATGAGTGCTTTTTTAAAGGAGATCCGTTTTCTGCAGGATAAGTACCAGAGCGACAAAAACCTTTCTATGTTTTTGAAGCTGCAGGAAACCATCGGTAAATACATAAAGGCTAAAAAAGCAAGAGCCCACCCGGATGCCATCCGTTTTGTCGTTGAGGTGTTCAGAAATTTTGAAACCGTGCTTATGCAGCCGGATATGCCGGAGACCGAAAAAAAACGTCTGGTGTCATCAGATATCAGAAAGTTCAAGGAATTCAAGCAGCAGGTGCTTTCCCGGGGGCCTGGAAGTGAACAAAAAGACCGGGAGCCGGTTTCTTCGGTCAAACCTGCAGCCGTGCTGGAAAACAAGGAAGCCCTGGATTATATCGTTGAGGAACTGAAAAAGACCATAAAATCCGAATTACAGGTCATTCAGCAAATTATCAAGAATCTGGGGGCGTAACGCAATGGATGCCAACAGAATTCATTGGAACGGAGGCATTGCATGGCAACTGTTTTTTCAGGTGACATTTCCAGGATGGTTTTAAAACGAACCCTGAAGGCGGATCTGGGAGAGGTTTCCTTAGACAGCCAGATGCTCCAGGTCCTCATGGAGCTTGACGGAAAAAAAAAGCTGGGGCACGTGGCCCAGTCTCTGCAGATAAGCATGAAGGACTTGCGTTCAGTGGTCCAGAAACTGCATCAGCTTAAGCTATGCGAACAGGCACAGGAGAGCATGCCTGTTTTGGGCAAGGATTTTTTTGAGTTTTTATCCGCGCACCTATCCCGAGCCATGGGACCGATTGCCGATGTGGTCATAGAAGACGAAATTAGTGAAATGAAAGAGACCGTCAATCGTTTTCCAGCCCACAGGGCCGCGGAATTGGTGGATTTGCTGGCCCGCCAGATTCTGCGGGAAGAGCGGAAAGTCGCCTTTCAGCAGGCCATGGTTAAAAAGCTGCGGGAGATAAAAACATGATCACTGCCGGGCAGACACACAGCCCTGTGGAAAATTAACAGGATGGTTATTTTTTTTCATGCCGCCAACAATTGACCTAGGAGGATAGATCATGACGGTGATTTGCGAGGAATGCGGGAAGGTTTACCATTTGGATCCGGATAAGCTTGAGCGTTACAGAGGCCAGAATATTCGTGTCAGATGCGGCGAGTGCGGCCATATAACACTGCTTTCCAGACTGATGGAAACCACGGAACTGCCTGAAGAAACATATGCCGAGCCCTCATATGCCACTGCAGAAGAATCGCCGCCTCAGCAAGATTTTGAAGAATTCCAGGAGGAGCCCACCGCCGCAGAAGAGCCCACCGCAGAAGAGCCCACCGATGCCGGAACAGCCGGAGTATCGGCAGGGGCGACATCCTCGGGCGGATGGATCGGGCTGAGGGGCAAGATGTTCTTTCTGTTTCTGGTCATCCCTGTCGCCCTGATGGCAGCATCCGGTTATTTTTCCTATCTGCAGATCAATAAATTGACAACCAGTATCACCGACAGGAGCACCGAGCTGGTTGCCGAGGCAGGCCGTGAGCAGTTGCTCCAGAAAGCCAAAGACGTGGCCCTGCAGTGTGAGATCTATCTGCGGAGCCATCCCGACCTCAGGCCCGAGGATTTCAGCTACGATCCCGATTTTGCCCAGATTGCGGTCCAGGGAATTGGTGAAACCGGCTATACCTGTGTTATAGAGGAAGAAAAACCAGACAGGGATTCGATTATCTGGGCTCATCCAAATCCAAACCTGATCGGAATCCCTGATATTGACACCTTACGCAAAGCATTGGGGCCCTTTTTTGAAGATTTTTACAAGATTCTTGAAAATTCCTGGGGGCGCAATGTCTCCACCGGCCATTATATGTGGAAGGATGCCGATGGAAAGCTCAGGGAAAAATTCATGGCAATAGCACCAATTGAAATTGAAGGAGCGCCTCTGTCCGTGCTTTCAACAGCATACATGGATGAATTTACGCAAAAGACCGAGGGCTTGCGCAAAGATGCAGAAAAAATGACAACAGATACCCGTAACATTAATATAGGGATTCTGGGCGGTGCCATTATCATTATTGGCTTGTGTATTATCATCTATGGCTATAGCCTTACACGAAAGATCAGATACCTGACCGAAGCTGCTGACCGCATCAGTGTCGGGGATCTGGAAGCTGAAATCGAGATACGCTCCAAGGACGAAATCGGCAGTCTGGCCGATGCAATCTCAAGGATGCAAGACAGCCTGCGTTTTTCCATAGAACGGCTCCGGAGGCGCAGATAAGAGGTTTTTGTGGCATCAAGGCGGCATGACAGATCCAAGCAATGCGTTTGGGCCAGTACCGACGCATTGCTTGTTTCTTTTACAGGCCAGGATGTATAAAAGACCGGAGTTAAAACTCTGAAAATTAACATGGCACAGGAAATGATTCTAATCCCCAAAGAAAAACCGGTTGTTGAGAACCTGAACAGTTATTACCTGGATACCTCAAAGCTCATTGAGCACTATCAGGGGGAACTGGCCGCCGGGGCGGTCCGTTTCCAGTCGCAGGTTTCCGAGGCGGTGCTTTTTTTCGATGAGCAAAGCATTGTAAGCGGGTTTTTAGAAGACCGTAACCAGCGGATTCATGGCAAGGACGCTATCAAGCGTATCCTGGAGATGGCGGGGAAAAACAATTTTGCGGTTTCAGTCTACAGTATCCTGCCGGAAAGACTATATTTCTGGGCTAACCTGCCAAGATCCAAGGTGATTTACAAGGATCTGGCCTCCGAGTTCACGGACCTGGACGGTCTGATCGGAAAAATGGAGGCAGAGAAATTTACCGGCTACATTGATGTGGAAGTAAAAGGCGACAGGGGCGGTCTGCTGTTTATCTACAAAGGAGAGGTTATTGGCGGCTCCTCAGCAGATGGTGCAGGCAACGTGGACAGATCCGTGCAGTACAGGCAGAATTTGATCAGCCGCTCCAAGGAGCATGGCGGAAAGTTTACTGTAAGCCGGGTGCTGCTGGATGAAAAAAAATCAGCAGATTTGGCCCAAACAGCTGAAAAAAAAACTGCAGACGGTCGGAAACCTGATTGGCAAAGACAGGCAGAATCCTTGGATACGGCCGATGATATAAGCCCGGAGCGTGTAATGGAGATGCTTGCAGTAATGCTTTCTTCCCTGGAATCCGTGCTTAAGTCAAACCGAAAAGTCAGGGGCGATTTTGAAACCATGCTGAACCGAAAGTTCGTGGAAAAAGTCGATCAATATGAGTTCCTTGACCCCTTTGCCGCTGAATTTAAATATTCGGGTGGCAAGGTGGAATTTTTTGGCACAGCAGATAACATGGAGCTGGTCTCGGCTATTGCTGAATGCGTTACCGAGATTGCCGAAAGCCAGTCCATGCTCGGGCAGCTCCATAGAAAACTCGATGGCTGGCGAAGGCAATTTGCCAATGAAATTATTGCATTTGATGTAAACTTATAATGCATTAGGTTTTTTGCCGGCAAGGCGTCGTAAAAAAAGTCGCAGCCGGAATAACAGGTGATCATGACACCAAAAATATTAATTGTTGACGATGATGCGGTATGGCTCCAACTAATGCAGGAGGAGCTCAACCAGAACACACCGTCGTTTTCAGTAGCGACTACCGAAAACGGACAGGAAGCACTTGAGCTGCTGGCATCCGATCATGTAAGTGCGGTTGTAAGTGATTTGCGGATGCCGGGAATTGATGGTTTTGAGCTGGTAAGCAGGATGTCTAAACAATATCCTGACATCCCGGTGATGATCGTTACCGCTTATGATCGTCCCAAAACCCGTGAAGTGGTTTTTAAAAGCGGGGCGTGTGACTA
>JAABTZ010000309.1 GCA_011389605.1 Desulfobacteraceae bacterium | reverse complement strand
CAAAGCTGCTTTCCGGAAAAGTCGATATGGAGGTGGAAGACGGTCTGGAAGATGCGGACATCGAGCAGAACATGATTCTGCCGTGTGTGGCCGTTCCCTTAACCGATGTCGTGCTTGAAATCTGATCAGACATGTGGAACGAAAAGAACATCAATGCGTTTCTGGCTCTTTTTTTCGGGATCCTGGTCGTTGGTTTTCTGTTCCACCAGAGCCGGACCTTTGCCGGAAGCGCGCCGGGACACTTGCTGGGCATTGCGGGTACCATACTCATTGTGATGACCCTGATTTACCCTTTGCGCAAACGGATTCTTAAAAAAAAGGGAAAGCAGAACCCGCTTAACAGCCATGTTACATACGGCCTGATCGGGCCATCCCTGGTGGTTATCCACTCAGCCCACAAGTTCTCGAGTCTCGTCGGCATCCTCGTATTTATTTCCCTGGTACTGGTTGTATTCAGCGGCATCGTGGGCCGATATCTTTTTAAAAAAGTCAACCGGTCTTTGCGGGAACAGAAGCGGGACCACCGGCTGATGCATGACCGGATTGAAAGCCGGAAAAACGAAATGTCCGCAGCCTGCATGGTCAATGAAGAAGAGACCGACGCTTCTCAGGATGCACCGGAGCAGTGGGTGACGCATTCGGATATGACGGCGGCATGCGGGCAGTGGCTGGATGAAGTCCAGGCGCTTGCCGAGACCGAGCACTCCATTGAATTCTTCGACCGGTTAAAAGTCCTGTTTTCCCGCTGGCTGCGAATTCATTACTGGATTTCCGGCTTTCTGTTCGCCCTGATCATTGTCCATGTCATCACCACCCTTTACTACGGTCTGCGCTGGCTGCCATGAAGAAGAAAATTGTCAATACCGCGGGTGTCATTCTCATCCTGGGTTTTTCTGTTTGGCTATGGGCTTATGAACCGGCTTCGCAGCCCGGCAATCTGAGCAGTGCGCACGATCATATCGCTGATTGCAGCACCTGTCACATCCCGTGGCAGGGCGTGACGGATCAAAATTGCCGGCAATGCCATTATTTCGGCAACGTTGCCATGCTCAAGCCCCAGATCCGGTTCCATGAAGCGCAAAAGCACTGCCTTGCGTGCCACAGCGAGCACAAAGGATACGGCGCAGACATCTCAGGCGTGGACCATCAACTGTTTAACGAAGAGCTTTCCTGCACTGAATGCCACTTCGATCCGCACGAAGGAAAGTTTGGTGAGGACTGCCGGGCATGCCACGGTATTGAGTCATGGAATATCGGGGGTTTCCGGCATCCTCCCAGGGAGGATAAGGAATGCTTCCGATGTCACTCGGTTCCGGACTCCCACCAGGATCCATCATTCTGGGATAAGATCCTGGAAAGGCACCAGACAGCAATGAGCCGCAAGGAGCGACCCTCGGTCAGGGAATGCTGGAGGTGCCATATTACACATAAATGGGGACATCTGGTGATGGGAAACGACTCTTGATCAATTTTACCACACCAGGAAAAACGGGCGGGACAGGACTGAGGCAGGATAAGCAGATACCGGAATGAACACCGGTTAATATCAGTGGCAAACAAGAAGGTCCTGTAAAGCTGAAAACCGTATGCAACCCAGGGCCGATTCGCCTAAAGGGCCTGCCTTTTGAAAAAAATATGGCACATCATCAAACAATCCGCCCTGTCCATGAATATTTTTGCGCCGCCCCGCAGCGACGAGCTTTCTGCCGTGCGGCAACGCTTTTTGCGTTACCTGCTCTATATTTCAATCTTTGCCTCATTTCCGGCAATGCTGTTTGCAACAAAAGAGGCCCTTGCAATGGGGGACCGCTTTTCTCCAGCGTTTTACCTGGGGCTTTTCATTTCGGTATTGTGCATCACCGTGTTTCAAAACCGAATCGGATTTGCCTGGAAAACCATTGTATTTATCAGCGCGTTTTTTGCTTTAGCCATTCATAATCTCCTCTGGTTTGGTTTCAGCGGGGCGGGCATTCACATTTTGCTCATTGTTTGCGTGCTGATGACCGTACTTTTGGGCCAGCTTGCCGGAATCCTGACCCTCATGGCCGGCCTTGCCGCCATTGTCGGCGTGGGGGTTGCCATGAGTACCGGGGTTACAAGCGTTGACTTAGACCTCAACTATCTTTCCGGCCAGATGATTTCCTGGATGACGGCAGCCGGCGTGTTTGTCCTGCTTGCTGGTGCCGGGGTCCTGATACCCGGAAAGCTTCAGGATGAATTGGGGCAGTCCCTTGAAAATCGCAAAACACAGTCTGACCAGCTTTCCCGGACCAACCGGGAACTGGAAAATGAAGTTGCAAGGCGCAAGCAGGCCGAAAATGAACTGCGCCTGCAGGCGCTTGTGCTGGATCAGATTCAGGACCGCGTTACCCTCACGGATATGGAAGGCAGTCTTTCCTACATAAACGAGGCTGAAAAACAAACCCTGAGTTATGCCTGGACGCCCCTTTGTCAGGCATCTGTGACCCTTTTCGGCAAAGAGGGGGATTTGGACGTGACAATGCCGCAGATATTGGAAAAAACGCGGGAGCAGGGACATTGGCACGGCCGGATAGCAAATCGCACTCCCGGCGGGCGGGAGATTTTTTTGGATTGCCGGACCCAGGTGGTTTACGGGCCGCAGGGAGATCCGCTTGCCATGTGCATTATCGCAACTGATATCACTGAGGAGGTGCGGCTGGAAAACCAACTCAATCAGGCCCAGAAGATGGAGTCCGTGGGCCGGCTTGCAGGCGGGGTTGCACACGATTTTAACAACAAGCTTGCCATCATCAACGGCTATGCTGAAATGGCCCTGGACATGGTTGAGCCTTCAGACCCCCTCCACGAAATGATTCAGGAAATACATACTGCAGGACAGCAATCCGCCGGCATCGTCCGGCAACTCCTGGCTTTCGCCCGGAAACAAACAATCAGTCCGGTGCCGCTCGATTTGAACGACACCATTTCCAGCATGCTAAAAATGCTGCAGCGACTGATCGGTGAAAACATAGACCTTACATGGCATCCCGGCAGCAGTTTGTGGCCAGTGAAAATAGATCCATCCCAGGTGGACCAGATCATGGCAAACCTTGCCGTAAATGCGAGTGATGCAATAACTGACTTGGGGAAACTGACCATAGAGACGAAAAACATTATAATTGAAGAAGATTACTGTAAGACCAATCCAGAGGCATTTCCGGGGCGATACGTCATGCTTGCGGTAAGCGATGATGGATGCGGAATAGAAAAACATGTCATGGTGCAACTGTTTGATCCGTATTTTACGACCAAGGAAATCGGGAAAGGAACCGGCCTGGGCCTGCCCACGGTTTACGGCATTGTCAAGCAAAACAAAGGATTTGTCAACGTATACAGCGAACCCGGAGAGGGAACGACATTCAAATTATATTTTCCCTCTTTTGAAACGGAGAAATCCTCTGTGTGCACCGCAAAAGAGTATAACGGGCAAATGCCGACAGGAACGGAAACCATCCTGCTGGTCGAAGATGAGCCGGCTATTTTGAAAATGGGCAGGGAGATGACCGAGCGCCTCGGTTACACGGTATTAACTGCTGAAAATCCGAATGATGCAGTAAGAATTGCTGGAGAATATGATGGAAAAATTGATCTGCTCATAACGGATGTTATCATGCCCGAAATGAATGGCCGGGATTTATCAGCTCAATTCGCCAGAAGCCGCCCAGATCTGCAAACCCTTTACATGTCGGGCTATACAGCCAATGTCATCGCCCACCACGGGGTGCTCGAAGAGGGAGTGCATTTTATTCAAAAGCCCTTTTCAATTCAGGACCTGGCGGTCAAAGTGCGCGAGGCGATTGAGCGGGAATAGATTTGTTTCCAAGCAAAACAGCTATACTTCCTGCCTCAACCGGTTTTTCTGGAGCTATAAAACGCTAATCAATGTATAATGCTGCTAATCGATAGTTCCAGAGGACTCCCTATTCATAACCCTTACAATTTAACTTGTATACCGAGAAGCAGATGTTATATTCTTGTGTAAATTTGAATGGCCATAGCGCGCATAATGATTCCGTTAATGTGAAAGTCCATAGAACCATCTTTTCAGGGTTGAACAATGGATAGACAGCGCGTCCTTGAACTGCTAAGTCGCAGCAAACCCGAATTGCAGGCCCGATTCGGGGTGACTAGGCTGGCATTATTCGGCTCCACAGCACGTGACAATGCAACCAGCGTCAGTGATGTTGATATATTGGTAGGCTTTGACGGTCCAGCCACCTCCAGTCGCTATTTTGGTGTACAGTTCTACCTGGAGGACCTTTTCGGCTGTCCAGTCGATCTGGTGACCGAAAAGGCCCTGCGAACGGAATTACGCCCTTATATCGAACGGGAGCGGGTTAATGTCTGATACCAGCAAACGCGAATGGCGTTTTTATCTCGACGATATGAT
>JAABTZ010000308.1 GCA_011389605.1 Desulfobacteraceae bacterium | reverse complement strand
GTGTGCTCTTCCGATCTAACGCAGATATTGGACTTTTTAAGGTTCCATCAATGTTGCTTTCCACACATGTGCAGTCCGTGCGCACCTGGCGGCCTTTTTCTATTTTCTCGTCTTTGGCGTAGCCGAGCAGGTTTTTGTTGATCATCTCCCAGGTATTATAGGAAATCGCTTTTATGTTGCGGTTCAGGGCGGATTTCTTGAAACCATCTTCGCCGATGCCAATGCGGCAAAACCAACGCAGGCTTTGGGAATCCACGGTATGGAAAGCCAGTTCCTCGTAGGTGAAGCCATAAAGGGTCTTTACAACAGCACATCGAAGCACCTGATCGGCGCTCATGCCCTTGGCCCCTGCACGCTGAACAGGCGATTTATCGCGATTCAGGTCTTGCAAAATCAGTTCAGGGATGGTAGGGGTATGACCATCTTGAGTTCTTTGCTCTGTGTATGGTCTTGTATATGGCCCATCAGCGGCATTTGTTTTTGCCTTTTATTCGCGCATTTTGTGTTCGGCTTCTTTTGCTGTTTTTGTAAGTATATCAGGTTTTTGGGGAAATTCCTTTATACTACAAGATACAGCAAAACGCCAGCATAAAATGCGCTTTTTTTTGTTTTACAACTAGTTATAGCTTTGGATGGACACTAGCTATCAGGCCTGGCATCCTTAAGATCATATAAAGTTCCGGTGGATCAAAAATGAGCCATGGCAAAAGGGATCTGTGGCGTATTCCGAAGAGTATCTCCATGGGAAGCTTCACAAGTTCAGGTTTCTCCTCAATAAAGTTGTCGCGAATCTGGAAATAGAACTTATTCCAATCTCCCGTTTCCTTCGAATCTTTTTCCCTGGGAATAAGTTCTCGATAGATCCGCGGGAGTCATCCTGTGTGTTCACTGCGTCAGGTGTGATGCGCGTGGGACGTTTAGCCAGGCTGCTGGCTTTGAGAAAGCTTTAGGAGGGGCTCGCAAGCGTGAGGAAGCATATGGAAGAAGAGAGGAGAATCTGAAGCGGATTCTCGAGAAAAAAGAGCCCCACAACCAAGCAGCCGAGGCGACGTCTTAACGGCTGTGCCTCACTCCGGATGTTAAAAAAATATCTACTGAGTGATGGCCAAAATTTGCCAACCAGGGCAAGGACAGTAAAAACTGTACGTAAAGAGCCCTTAAAAATACAATGCTCAAGACTGTGGGTTTATGAAATCGGTGGTAAGGCAAAAATTTCGTGAATGGATCAGTGCAGCATACTTGTCAGCAAAAACAATATTCTTGGGCCTCACCAGATTTGCGCCTTGAATCCGCCATTATTCAAAGTCGCCCAAACCAGCATATTGCCAGGCCATAGCCGAAGTGCTGGCCTCAAGCCTGTTGAAATATGCATCTAAAAATGATAGTTAATAAGGGCTTTGTAATCTATTGGAAAACTTAAACCATATTACCAGTACTGTAAAATACTTAATACTGTTTGGATTATACGGAAAAGTATGCGCTCGGTGTTTGGTGATATGAAGCGAAGTGTACAGTATATTGTTAGCAATTTAACATGACAATGGCACAATCAAACGACGAGCTTTTGCTTTACGCAGCCATTGGCGAGTTTATCGTCAAATTCTCGCATCTAAATAGCATGTTTGAATTTCTCACAGCGAGCATAATTGCTAAAAATGGTGATAAATCAAGTCACCGCCGTGCATCCGCCGCAGTTGTTGGCCTGACCGCGCAACCTCTCGTCGATAGTTTCTTTTCGGTTCTCACAGAAGCTCGGGATATACCATGGTCTCAAACAGATAAGGAGATTCTCAAAGAGTTTCGAAAAGAGCTAAATCCACTAATTGCTGAACGCAACAGAATTGCACATGATGTTTGGTCTCTTGGGCATCCAAATCGGCCACGCCCTTCAGATGATGCGTGGGAACGAATAAGGTTCTCAAAGTCTGCAACATCTGGATATTTATCATCCGCCACACCTATTAGCGCAGATCAGCTAAATAGACTTAGCGAAAAAGCAGTGAGATTGAATAGCGTAATACGCACCCTTGCATTGGCTGGCATAACTGGTGATTCACATGCACCGAGCGAAAGTTTTCATATAATTGAGGGTCCGGATGGTCGCAGAGTTGAAGAGAAAAAAGCTGCTAACCAAAAAATTTAACCGGACGCGGAAACAGCGCCTTTCATTTAAGGATAAGGTGTCCCGCCGCGCCGGTTAATTTTCGCGGTTATACGAGGCCACAGACATAAATTTAAAAAGAGGTTCTTCTTAAATGCCAAGATACAATATTATTTTTGAGTCCAATGAGGAAATTTGCGGAATTGTACCGAAGGCCTATGATTGGGTTCATTATAAAAGTATATTGAAGGTAAAAGACGTTGGAAAAAATCCTGTGTCACTTGAGATGACATTCATCCCACCGCATCCTTTTGCGTTTAATATGCCCGAAGCTCATTCAATTAAAGGAAGCAGCATTACTGATGTTTATGTGAAAGTCGTCAGGTTTTTCAATAAATTCGGCATAGAGTTCCGCAATTAAAATTAGAAATGGGCGCAGCGTATAACATTGCAGCCCCCTTAACAGCAGTTGATTAAATAATGATTTCATATTGCGGTATTGATTGTTGTAAATGTGAAACTTTTCTGGCAACCCGCTCAAACAGCGATGCAGAACGAAAAGAAATCGTTGAAAAATGTCTTGTCGAGCATCATGTGAAGCTAACGCCGGAAGAGATCAATTGCCATGGATGTAAATCCAATAAAGTTAAATGCTCTTTTGCTGAGGACCTTTGTGCCATTAGAAAGTGTAATATCGAAAAGTCGACACCTCACTGTGCCGCCTGCGATGAATACGAATGCGACCAATTAAAAAGAATTATCGAATCAGCCCCTCTGATCGGTGAAGCCCTTAAGTCGCTTCGTTAAACTCTTTTTCACAAAAGATCCTCTCTGAGCCATTCCGCAACCCCGCCCAATTTGCAATATTGCCTGACAATAGCCGGAATGTGCTTTTTTTAAAAATCTAAACAAAACATTTGACATCCAGTTTTTTCGAGCCCATATAAAAAATATATGAAAAAACCAAACCAGTCGTGAGATTGGGACGGAAAGTCACGGGTCTTTTCGGTGCTGGTTTTCCCCTGATTCTGTTTTGAGATAGCCGGACTGCCATTTATGTGGTGGTTCGGCTTTTTATTTTTCGCTACCGTATCAACGGCCGCGCATCAATCTTCTTTTTTGCACCTTCAGATTTTGGTGGGACTATGTAAGCGCTCAAGGAACCCCATCTTCCCAAGCCCGGATTCCCATGAGATGATGCTTCCAAATTTTAATCACAGACCAGGGAGGCATCATGAACACATCAAGGCAGGCCGAGCTTGCAGAAAAGCGCCGGTACTGGAAGCAGCACCTCAGTGATTGGGCCCAAAGCGGCCTTACTCAAATTGAATATTGTCGCAGGCATGAGCTGAACCGACATAGGTTCCATTACTGGAAGCAGAAATTTGAAAAACAGCAGCCCGCATTTATCGAACTGCAATTTTCAGGAAAAAGAGCCGCAGAAGCTTGCGATGCCCCTTTGCGCCTGGTAGTCGATGGACGGTATCAGGTCGCTGTTGAACGTGATTTTGACCCGGTGGCCCTGCAGCAGTTAATCGGTGTGCTGTCCAGGCTGTGATGTTTCTGCCCTCCCATACCCGGGTATACCTGGCAGCCGGTGCTACAGACATGAGAAAACAGATAAACGGCCTTTCGATCATGGTGGCAGACAGACTGGAGATGGACCCCTTGTCCGGGCACCTGTTTGTGTTCTGCAACCGGCGGCGTAACATGATTAAGGTTCTATACTGGGACAGAACCGGATTTTGCCTTTGGCACAAGCGCCTGGAAAAGCACTTTTTCAAGTGGCCCGAGACTATAGAGGACGCCTGGGAGATAGACAGCAGGCAACTGGGCTGGCTTATAGACGGCCTGGAAGTTTATCAGGCAAAAGCACATAAGCCACTTGAATATACCACACTTTATTGAAGAAATTTTTACAAAAAAATTTAAAAAAGACTTTACAAAATCAGTATATTATGACATATAAAATGTCATGGATATTGATACCGCAAGACTTCCTAATGACCCTGATGCGTTAAAGGCAATGATCATGGCATTTGCCGAAAAGGAGAAGTCCTTTCAAAAACGCATAGAGGATCTGGAAGAATATATCCGCCTGCTTAAAAATGAAATTTTTGGCAGAAGGTCTGAAAAGCGGCCTGAACCGGATCAAAAGCAGCTTACCCTGTTTGGCAATAAAGAGCCCGAAGAAGAACCTGCCGAAGAAAAGGTCACGGTATACGAGCACACCCGTAAAAAGCGCGGCAGAAAGCCGTTGCCCAAGCATCTTCCGGTAAGAGAAGTCATCTGCGATATTGAAGATCGGAAGAGCGTCG